>NZ_JBFTND010000012.1:0-71209 GCF_056397305.1 Cupriavidus sp. 05N40 | reverse complement strand
CAGCGTCACCGTGGCATCCGGCGCTGCCGGGGCGGTGGCCTGGGCCAGTGCGGCGGTCGTGAATGCCGCGGCGGGCAGGGCGGCGGCGCGCCGCTTCCAGTGTCTGGCTCTCTTCATGTTTTCCCTTGTGGCGCCGGACCTGCGTGGGGCCGCGCCTTTTTTACCGTGCTTGGATAGCCGCGTACGATACGGAATATCGCCCGCCGCGCGCTATGTGACACAGTGCCGCAACCGTGTGGAATGCGGCACATTCCTGCCGCCTGCAGGCGCTCAAGGGAACACAATACAGCTAACCGGCCAGCACGCCATAGCTCTGGCCATGGAACTGGCGCAGCACACCGGCCGGTTGGCGCGCCGCGCAAGGGGGGCGCGGGAGGATGCCGGGCTAGCTGGCGTGCGTCGCGCAATCGACGCAGCCCGCCGCATGGCCGGCGTGATGTGCTGCCTGATGTGTTGCCTGATGCGCTACGTGATGGCCCGTGAGGCCGCCCGGCCCGGCCGCCCGCGTGGCGCGCTGCCACCGGGTGGCGCCAGCCTTGCCGACCCGCTCGCGCAGGCTGCGCGCGGCTGTCACCATATTGGCCAGCGCCGCTTCGGTTTCCGGCCAGGCGCGCGTCTTGAGGCCGCAGTCCGGGTTGACCCACAGGCGCTGCGGCGGGATCACCTCGCAGGCGCGTTCGAGCAGGTGCGTGATGGCTTCCACGCTCGGCACGCGCGGCGAGTGGATGTCGTATACGCCCGGCCCGATCTCGTTGGGGTAGTCGAACGCGCCGAAGCCCTCGAGCAGCTCCATCGCCGAGCGGGACGTCTCGATGGTGATCACGTCGGCGTCCA
This sequence comes from Cupriavidus sp. 05N40, assembly GCF_056397305.1. Lineage (NCBI taxonomy): Bacteria > Pseudomonadati > Pseudomonadota > Betaproteobacteria > Burkholderiales > Burkholderiaceae > Cupriavidus > Cupriavidus sp. 05N40. The sequence continues at coordinate 70,375 of NZ_JBFTND010000012.1, read as the reverse complement.
GCGCCGCGATGGCGGGCAGGATGTCGTTGAACTCCGCGTAGCACATATGGGTGTGAATCTGCGTTTGGTCCGCTACCGAGGCGGCCGAGATCTTGAACGCATGCACGGCCCAGGCGAGGTAGGCTTCCCAGTCGCCCTTGCGCAGCGGCAGGCCTTCGCGCAGCGCCGGCTCGTCGATCTGGATGATGCGGATGCCGGCCTGTTCCAGGTCGGACACCTCATCGCGGATCGCCAGGGCGAGCTGCAGCGTGGTGGCCGCGCGCGGCTGGTCGTCGCGCACGAAGGACCATTGCAGCATGGTCACCGGGCCCGTGAGCATGCCCTTCATCGGCCGCTCGGTGAGGGACTGCGCGTAGCGCGTGGTCTCCACGGTCATCGGTTCGGGCCGGTACACGTCGCCGTAGATCACCGGCGGCTTGACGCAGCGCGAGCCATAGCTCTGCACCCAGCCATTGGCGGTGAAGGCGTAGCCGCACAGTTGTTCGCCGAAATATTCCACCATGTCATTGCGCTCGGCCTCGCCGTGCACCAGCACGTCCAGGCCCAGTGCTTCTTGCTTGCGCACGGCGGTCTCGATCTCGGCGCGGATGCGCTGCAGGTATTCCAGCGCGCCGATGTCCCCGCGCTTGTAGGCCGCGCGCGTCTGGCGGATCGCCGTGGTCTGCGGGAAGGAGCCGATGGTGGTGGTGGGCAGCGCCGGCAATTGCAGCGCGTCGCGCTGGCGGGCGATGCGCGCGTCGAACGGGCTGTTGCGCTCGGCCATGCCGGCGGTGAGCGCGGCCACGCGCGCCTGCACCTGCCGGTTGACCACGCGACGCGAGTCGCGGCGCGAGGCCAGCGCGGCCTCGTTGGCGGCCAGTTCCGCCGCGACGGCGGCTTCGCCCTCGTTGAGCGCGCGTGCCAGCACGCTTACCTCGTCGAGCTTCTCGGTGGCGAAGGCCAGCCAGTCGCGGATCTCGGCATCGAGGCTCTGCTCGGCCTCGAGCGACACCGGCACATGCAGCAGCGAGCAGGACGGCGCCACCCACAGGCGCTCGCCCAGCTCCGCGTGCAGCGGCGCCAGCACGGCCAGCGCGCGGCGCAGGTCGGTGCGCCAGATATTGCGGCCGTCGATCACGCCGGCGGACAGCACCGCGCCGGCCGGCAGGACCTTGCGCCAGGCGTCGAGCTGCTGCGGCGCGCGCACCAGGTCGAGATGGAAGCCCTGCACCGGCAGCGCGGCGGCGCGCGCCGCGTGGTCGGCCGCGGTGTCGAAGTAGGTGGCCAGCAGCAGCTTGACGCCCGAGCCGGCAAGCGCGGCGTAGGCGCTGTCATAGGCGTCGAGCCAGGCCGGCTCCAGATCCAGGCACAGCGCCGGCTCGTCGATCTGCACCCATTCGATGCCGCGTTCGCGCAGGCGGCCCAGGACGCGGGCGTAGGCGGATACCAGCGCCGGCAGCAGGCTGAGGCGCTCGAAGCCCTCCGCATGGCTCTTGGACAGCCACAGGTAGGTGACCGGCCCGATCAGCACCGGCTTGGCTGCCAGGCCCAGCGCGAGCGCTTCGTCCACTTCATCGAAGAACCAGTCCACGCCGCCGTCGAAGCGCGTTTGCGGCCCTAGTTCAGGGACCAGGTAGTGGTAGTTGGTATCGAACCACTTGGTCATTTCCATGGCGGGCTGCGCCTTGTTGCCGCGCGCCAGCTCGAAATACTGCGCCAGGCTCAGCTGCCTGGGCTCGAAGCCGAAGCGCGCGGGCAGGGCGCCGAGCAGCGCGCTCAGGCCGAGCACCTGGTCGTAGTAGGCGAAGTCCCCCACCGCCACGCTGTCCAGGCCCGCTTCGGCCTGGGCCTGCCAGTGGCGCTGGCGCAGGCCGGCGGCCACTTCGCGCAGGTTGGCTTCGCCGGTCTCGCCGCGCCAGAATGCCTCCTGGGCGAATTTCAGCTCGCGCTGGGCGCCGATGCGGGGGAAGCCCGCGATATGTGTGCTTGCCATCAGGTGCTCTCGCAATTGGTATGTGACGATGGCGCCCAGTGTGGAATCCGGCGTAAAATGAATCAAGCGATAAGATTTAATCAACGTATGAATGGATTTCATATCAAACCATATCCAGGTTTTCGGGCGTGCGGATGTACAGGGTGGAGCGCGCCGTGATCGAAGTCAGGCACCTGCGTTCCCTGGTGGCCATCGCGGAGTCCGGCAAGCTCGCGGCCGCCGCCGAGCGCGTGCACGTGAGCCAGTCTGCGCTGTCCCACCAGATCAAGGGCATCGAGGCGCACTACGGCCTGCCGCTGTTCGACCGCACCCGCCAGGRCCTGCGCTTCACGCCGGCGGGGGAGCGCCTGCTGGCGCTGGCGCGCGAGACGCTGGCTGCCATCAGTACGGCCGAGCGCGACCTGATCCGGCTCAAGGGCGACACGCGCGGCGAACTGCGCATCGTGCTGGAGTGCCACACCTGCTTCGACTGGCTGATGCCGGTGATGGACGAGTTCCGCCGCCGCTGGCCCGAGGTCGAGGTGGACCTGGTGGCGGGCTTCCACGCCGATCCGCTGGCGCTGCTGGCCGAGGGCCGGACCGACATGGTGATCGGCTCGCTGCCGCCGGCCAAGCGCGGGCTGGCGGTGGCGCCGCTGTTCCGTTTCGAGATCCTGGCGGTGATCGCCAACGAGCACCGGCTGCGCAACAAGCGCCGTATCGAGGCAGCCGACCTGGACGGTGAGACCCTCATCACCTACCCGGTGCCCGAGCAGCGCATCGACCTGATCCGCGAAGTGCTGGAGCCGGCTGGCATCAAGCTGCAGCGGCGCACGGCCGAACTGACGGTGGCGGTGCTGCAACTGGTGGCCAGCCGCCGCGGCGTGGCCGCGCTGCCCAACTGGGGCGTCAAGAACTACGTGGACCATGACTACGTGCTGGCCAAGCGCATCGGGGCCAAGGGCTTGTGGAGCGAGCTGTACGCCACCACGCCGGCGGGACTGGCCGGGCGGCCCTATGTGCGCGATTTCGTCTCTATCGTGCGCGATACCTGCGCCGCCGAGCTGGACGGCATCGAACTGCTGGCGGAAGGAAGATAGCGGCGCAGAGCCGCGCTATTGCACCAGTTGTCCGCGGCGCTGCGCCACGCCGATGCGCGCCTCGGTGCCTGCATTGAATTGCAGGAAATCCGCCTCGATGCCGTCGCTGAAGATCACGCCGGCCTCGGGCATCAGGGAGCGCAGCACGATCTGCTCGCCGCGCGGGATCTCGCCGTACACCAGCGTGGCCTGGCTGGCGCGGCTGGGAAAGGGCTCGCGCACGGCGAACACCAGCCGGTCGGTATCCCAGGGCAGCGGCTGGTAGGGCGCCTCRCCACCGTCCGGCAGCGCGATGGCGCGCGCGCCCGTGACGATGCTCTTGAGCCAGGCGGTGGATCCGAGACCGGTGGAGACGATGATGCCGCTCGACGATTGCACCTCGCCACGCCCGCCGAGCTGGATCTCGTAGCGCGCCGAGGTGTGGCTGCGCGGCCCGACGAAGAAGTCGTTGACCGCGTACAGCACCTGCTGGTCGGAGAGCTCGGCGCGTGCCATCGTGACCGGGCGGGCGGGGCGGCGGTCCTGCATGGCCTCGGCCAGCACGCGCGCCACATCGCCGGGCCGGAACGGCAGCAGCACGCCGTCATGGCGCGCCGGGTCCGGGTTCACGCCAAGCAGCGGCTGGCCGTCCAGGTATTTCATGGTGTTGGCGACCAGGCCATCCTGGCCTAGCGCCACCACGATATCGTCCGGGCCGAACAGGAAGTTGGGCAGGAACTGCCGGTCCACCACCTGCCGCCGCTGGTAGCGCGACAGCGCGTTGCCCACCTGGGCGCGCGCGGCCTGGTAGGCGTCGTGTTCGCGCTGGTAGTCGCTGATGTCCGCCCCCAGGTGCTCCAGGTAGAAGCGTGCCTGCGCCAGCGAGTGATAGCGCGCCAGCAGTTCCTCCAGGCGCGTCTTGCGCGTGACCAGCACTACCTTGCGGTCGGCGGCGTTGCTCATGGTGTGTCTGCTCCCGAGGCTTGAAGCAAGCGTGGCTCAATCGCGGGCGCGGCCCCTGGCCTGCGGTGCCAGCAGCGATTGCAGCAGCTCCGGCGACATATTGAGCTGCCCGATCCGTTCGGCCTTGTCGGCGATGCCGCCGAAGGCCTGCGCTATCAGCTGTCCCGGCGCCATGCCGGAGGCGGCCAGCGCCTGCACGATGCGCGCGTCCGCGCCTTGCAGCGCCTGCATCACGGCGCCCAGGCGGTGCGCCTCGGCCTCGGCCGTGGTGCGGGTATTGTCCGCCTCGAGTCCGACGAACTCCTTGCGCCGCGCTTCCAGCGTGATCCGCGCTTCCATGGCGCTGGCCTGCAGTTGCGCCTGCTTTTCCTGCACGGCGGCCTCGGCCTCCATCTGCGTCTCGCGGATGGTGCGCTGCTTGAGCTCGACGGCCACCTCGGTATCGAGCTCGCTTTCCTTGATGGCGCGCTCGTTCTCCACCGCGGCATTGCGGCGCGCGTAGATGGCGTCGTCGGCGGCCTTCAGGATCTGCTCGCGGACTTCGGCTTCCAGCGCCCGTGCGGTTTCGGCGCGCGGCTTCACGGCCACCATCGAGAAGGACAGCACCTCCAGCCCCAGCGCCAGCACGTCCGGGTGGCTCTTGAGCGCAGCTTCGACCTGCCGTGCCATGCGGTCCGAGCCCTGCAGCGCGGCGCGCAGCGTCTCGGCGCTCACGGCTTGCTGCACCAGCACTTCGACCACGCCTTCGACGCGTGCGCGCAGGTTCTGCGGGTCTTCGGATATATAGCTGCGGCCGTCCGGCTTGAGCGCGAAGTTCAGCATGGCCGCGGTCTTGCGTGGCTCGGTGATGCGGTAGGAGAGGTTGCCCTGCACCGTGACCGACTGGAAATCCGCCGTGATCAGCTCGAAGATGTAGGGCAGCACCTGGCTGCCCACCGGCACCGCGACCAGCGACGTGGTGGGCGCGTAGTAGTAGAACGACTGGCCGCTGCCTTCGCGCAGGATCCTGCCGCCCTTCATCTGCATCAGGTAGGTGGTGGGATCTGCCTTGATGAAACGGATGCCGAACATGATGGTTCCTTTCCTGGTTGCCGTGGTGCCCGCGCCGGCCTGGCCGGTCCGGCGCGAATAAGTGTGTGTGTGCCACTAATATAAGTGGCACTGTGACACTTGTCAATTTATAATCCGCCTCATCGCACACCGGACGCCACCCCAAGATGCCCACGCCCGCCAGGAACGCACCGACCTCCGCCACGACACCCGCCAGGGAAGACGCGGCCGGCGCCGATTTTCCGCGGCCGCTGACCACGGTGGACGTCGTCATCCTCACCGTGCGCGGCGGTGCGCTGCAGGTACTGCTGGTGCAGCGTCCGGACCAGGCGGGCGAGCCGTATCCCGGGCGCTGGGCATTGCCGGGCGGCTTTGTCGATATCGCGCGCGACGCAGACCTGCAAGGCTGCGCCTTGCGCAAGCTGGCGGAGAAGACGGGCGTGGCAAGTCCCTACCTCGAACAGGTAGGCAGCTGGGGCGGCGCCACGCGGGATCCGCGCGGCTGGTCGGCCACCCATGTGTATGTGGCGCTGCTGGCCGATGCCAGCCTGGCGCCGCACAAGGGCGGCAACGCGGCGGACCTGCGCTGGGCGCCGGTGGAGGGCGACGGCGTGGCCGTGCCGCTGGCCTTCGATCACGCGGTGCTGCTGGGCGCGGCGCTGGCGCGCGTGCGCGGCAAGACGGAGTACACCTCGCTGCCGGCGCATCTGTTGCCGGCGGCGTTTACGCTGGGCGAGCTGCAGCAGGTATATGAAACCGTGCTCGGCCGGGCGCTGGAGAAGAAGGCCTTCCGCACGCGCATGCTGGCCGCCKACCTGCTGGAAGACCTGGGCGAACAGAAGGAGACCGGGCGCCGCCCCGCGTCGCTCTACAAGCTGCGGGAACAGGCCGGGCTGGTGTATTTCACGCGGAGTTTCGAGCAGCGCTGAGCGCTGCCGRCTGCGGCGCGGGCGTGCCGGCCGCGGTGTCGTCGATCGGGAAGTGCAGCAGCGCGGCCACCAGCCCGGCCAGCGCCGTGCCGGCCCACACGATCGAGTAGGAGCCGGTCAGGTCGAACATGAAGCCGCCCAGCCAGGCGCCGAGGAAGGAGCCGACCTGATGGCTGAGGAAACACACGCCGAACAGCGTGCCCAGGTGGCGCGTGCCGAACACCTTGGCCACCAGCCCGCTCGTGAGCGGCACCGTGCCCAGCCAGGTCAGGCCCATCACGGCCGCGAAGACGATCACCGAGACGGCGCTCTTGGGCAGCAGCACGAAGATCCCGATGGCGGCGCCCCTTGTCAGGTACAGCCAGCCCAGCACGTATTGCTGCCGGAAACGCCCGCCCAGCCAGCCGCATGCCCAACTGCCGGCCATATTGAACAAGCCGATCAGCGCCAGCGCGGTTGCCCCCAGCCCTGCCGGCAGGTGGCACAGCGTCAGGTAGCCCGGCAGATGCGTGCCGATGAAGGCGAGCTGGAAGCCGCAGGTGAAGAAGCCGAGCGTGAGCAGGCGGTAGCCGCGATGCCGGCACGCCAGCGCCAGCACCGCGCGCAGGGAAGCCGCCGGCACCGCGGGCGCATGGGCGCTCCCCGGCTTGCGTTTTTCGAGCAGGAGGCCGAGTGGCGCCGCCAGCAGGATCACGGCCGCCATCGTGAACAGCGAGGCGCTCACGCCGGCACCCGCGCGGACCGATTGCGCCAGCGGCACCAGCAGCACCTGCCCGAGCGAGCCGCCGGCACTGGCAAGGCCCATCGCCATGCTGCGCTGTTCCGGACTGGCCACGCGCCCGACCGCCGTCAGCACTACGCCGAAGCTGGTGCAACTGATGCCGATGCCCACCAGCATCCCCATGCCGACCACCAGCATCGCGCCAGTGGGCGCCACCGCCGCCAGGCCCAGGCCCGCGGCAAACGCCGCCGCGCCGAAGGCCACCACCGGGGCGCAGCCGTAGCGGTCGGCGGCGGCACCGGCAAACGGCTGGGCGAGACCCCACACGAGATTGTGCAGCGCTATCGCGAAGGCGATCAGCGTGACCGGCATGCCGCGGTCGAATGACAAAGGCCCCAGGAACAGCCCGAAGGTCTGCCGCACGCCTATCGCCGCGCTCAGGATCAGCGCGGCCGAGATCACCACCAGCAGCGCCGGGTTCTTCAGGGTGGCAAAGCGTTGGTCGTTGCCTTGTGCCGTCAGCATGTCGGGTTCCTCCTGGCGCCAATAGTGGCAGCGGGCGGATGGCGCGGCAAAGGAAAAGACGTCGACTACAAGTGAGGATTTCTCACTTGCGCAGGGCGCGGCCGGCGATCACGGGGCGGCAGCGTGCCCGGCCACGGCGCCGGCATCGCAGGTCCGGGCCTGGTCGAGCAGCCACTGGCGGAAACCGGCGAGATCGGGGCGCTGCCTTGCCTCGCCGCTGCCTTCGGCGCTGACCAGCCAGTACGCCGTCTGCGCGGCAAGCGGCTGCGCGCCGAGCGCGACCAGCGTGCCGGCCGCCAGATCGCGATCGACCAGCGGGCGTCGTCCCAGCGCCACGCCGAGGCCGGCGGCGGCGGCTTCCAGCGCGAGCCCGAAGGTGTCCAGGCGCAGGTGTCCCGCAGGCGTCACGTGCGCCATGCCGGTGCTGTCGAGCCAGGCCGGCCAGTCCTCGCTGGCCGGCTCGACATGGATCAGCGTGGCGCGGCGCGGATCGAAGTTGCCTTGCGCATCGAGCACCGTAGCGCGGCAGGCCGGGCTGCACACCGGCAGCAATTGCTCGCCGAACAGGCGGCACCAGGCCGCGCTGGCGGCCGGCGCCCGGCTCATGCGGATGGCAAAGTCGAAGCCGTCGGCGGGAAAGCCTACCTGCCGGCGCGAGGTATCGACGGTGACATTGATCTCCGGCCAGCGCTGGCGGAAATCGTGCAGGCGCGGCAACAGCCAGCGCGAGGCCAGGGTCGGCGCGCAGCTCACGGCGATGGTGCGGCCGGCGCGGCGGTCCGGCAGGCGCTGCGTGCCGGTGGCGATCAGCGCGAAAGCTTCCGATATATAGCTCAGGTAGTCCGCGCCCGCCGGCGTCAGCGAAAGGCCGCGCGGCTCGCGCACGAACAGCGCCACGCCGAGCGCCTGTTCCAGGCCGGCGATGCCGTGGCTCACGGCGCCCGGCGTCACGTTCAGCTCGGCGGCGGCCAGCTTGAAACTCTGGTGCCTCCCGGCGGCTTCAAAGAAGCGCAGCGCCGAGAGGGGCGGAAGACGAAGCGGCATGAGACGGTCCAGAAGGCAGCCTGTTGGCGGCCTGAGCATACCGAGCCGGGGTTGCGGCCGCAAGGGCGGGCAGGGCGGGCGTGCGCGCATCGTGTTCGTGCGCATCACCGGCAAGTCCGGCCAGGCCGGGCATCTCCCGCACTTCGAGCACGTCCACGCCGTTCTCCAGGCGCCTGACGAACAAGGACAGCAGGTCCGCGTCCTCGGCGGCGACCGACAGCGCGAGCGGATAGGGCGCGGCAGGATCGAAGTCCATGCCGGCCAGTGTCAGGCCGGTGCGGCGGGCATTGGCAAGCGTCCATTCGATGGTGCCGAAGACATCGCTGCGATCGAGCCGGAGTGCGAGATTCAGGGTAGGCATGGGAGACAGGGCGCAAGCGCAAAGAAGTAGGAAAGAGGTACCGGATACATGCAGAAAATTTACCAGCGCCGGCCCGGAATGAGCTTCTTTGTTGTCTTCTGTTTTGCCTTGATTGTGGATAATTTGTCTTTGATATGTGCTAATGTTGGTGAATTATTCTTCTTTGACCCGTGAAGCCATGCCAACCTCTCCCAAGCTCGACGAAACCGACCGCCGCATCCTGCGCGCGCTGCGGCGCGACGGCAGGCTCTCCAACCTCAAGCTCGCGGAGCAGGTCGGCCTCTCGCCTACGCCGTGCTGGAACCGCGTGCGCGCACTGGAGGAAGGCGGGGTGATCGAGGGGTACGCGGCGCTGCTGAACCAGAAGGCGCTGGGCCTGCCCGACACCGTGCTGATCGAAGTCACGCTCGACCGGCACGACGACGACATGCTCGACCGCTTCGGCGAGGCCCTGGCGGAACTGCCCGAGGTGATGGAGGCTTACCTGCTGACGGGTGAGTACGACTACCTCATCAAGGTGGCGGTGGCCGGCACGGAGGGCTATGAGCAATTCCTGCGCCACAAGCTCTACAAGCTGCCCGGGTTGCGGCACAGCCATTCCACCTTCGTGCTGCGCACCATGAAGCGCGAGCCCTCCGTCGAGCCCTGAGAGGGTCGGCGCTCAGGCCGCGGGCGTTTCCCAGCGATCGGTGCAGAGGAACGCGGCCAGCGGGCGGGCGTGGCGCCAGTCCTCCAGTTCCAGCATCGGCGCCGGATAGAAAGCCTGCACGGGGCCCAGGCAGAGGATGGCGACCGCCTCGCCGCCTGGCGGCAGCCGCAACAGTTGCGCCAGCGCAGCGGGCGCGAACATCGAGACCCAGCCCATGCCCAGGTTCTCGGCGCGCGCCGCCAGCCACAGGTTCTGGATGGCGCAGGCCGCCGAGCACAGCGCCATCTCGCGCGGCATGGTACGGCGCCCGAACACGGTGCCGTCGTCGGGCGCCAGCGCGACCACCAGCAGCTCCGCGCATTCGCGCACGCCTTCCACCTTCAGCCGCAGGAATTCGCTGTTGCGCTCGCCCATCGCCTGCGCGGTCTGTTGCCGCTCCGCCTCCACCAGCGCCGCAATATCCAGCCGCGCGGCAGGATCGGCGATGCGGATAAAGCGCCAGGGCTGCATCAGGCCGACCGAAGGCGCGGCATGCGCAGCCTGCAGGATCCGCAGCAGCACCGCTTCGTCGACCGACGCCCCGGCGATGAAATGGCGCATATCCCGGCGCGCCGCCACGAGACGGTAGAAGCTCTCGCGTTCCTCGGGCGAGAAGACGGTGCTGGGGGTGTCGGTCATGGGCAATGCCTTGGGAGCGCGGACGCCAAAGGCGGCATTGTAGGCGCGCAGGCGTGCGGCGCCCGCCTGTGCCCCGCAGGCGGGCCGGTCGCGAACGCGCATGCCGGCAGATTTGCCGGCCACCGCCGCGTTACATTGCCGCCGGTTCGCCCACCTGCGCTTGCTGCGCGATGGCCGCGAATCCCCGCGCCAGGTCCGCGACGAGATCGTCCACGTCTTCCAGGCCGATATGCAGCCTGATCACCTGCCCGCGCGTGGACCAGTCGGTCACGCTGCGCGCGCCGCGCATGTCGGCGACCACGGCGAGGCTTTCGAAGCCGCCCCAGGAGGCGCCGATGCCGAACAGCGCGAGGCTGTCGACCAAGCGCTCGGCGGCGCCGGGCGCGGCGCTGCGCAGCGAGAACGACAGCAGGCCGTTGGTGCCGTGGCAGTCGCGCAGCCAGAGCGCATGCCCGGGGTCGCCGGGCAGGGCGGGGCAGAAGACTTCGGCCACTTCGGCACGCGCCTGCAGCCAGCGGGCCACGCCCAGCGCGCTGCGTTCGTGCTGGGCCATGCGCGCGCCGAGCGAGCGCATGCCGCGCTGTACCAGGTAAGCATCATCCGGGCTGACGGCGATGCCGAAGGCATCGGCCACGTCGGCCAGCGCCGGCCACGCGGCTTCGGTGGTGCACACGGTGCCCATCATCACGTCGGAATGGCCGGACAGGTATTTGGTGGCGGCCATCAGGGAGATATCGGCGCCGAGCGCCAGCGGGCGGTAGAGCAGCCCGGAGCCCCAGGTGTTGTCGGCGGCGACCAGCGCGCCATGGCGGTGCGCGATGGCGGCGATGGCGGGCAGGTCACACATCTCGTAGGCGAGCGAGCCGGGCGTTTCCACGTAGACCAGCCGGGTTTCCGGGCGCAGGCAGCGCTGCAGGTCATGGCCGTCGGCCGCGTAGAAGCTGGCGGCGATGCCATGCCGGGCGAGGAATCCAGCGGCCAGCTTGCGCACCGGCTCGTAGACGCAGTCGGGCAGCAGCACGTGCTGGCCGGGGCGCAGGAAGGCCAGCAGGGTCATCGCGGCGGCGGCCAGCCCGCTGGGAAACAGGCGCGTGCGGTAGCCGCCCTCCAGTTCGGTGACCATGTCCTCCAGGGCGAAGGCGGTGGGGTTGCCGCGCGCGCCATAGGTAAACAGCCGTTCGCTGCCGCGCCGGCTGCGCATCTCGCGCATCTGCGCGGTGGATTCGAACAATACGGTGCTGGCACGCACCACCGGCGGGTTGACCGGCCGGCCGCCGTCCACGGCGGCTGCGCGGCCGCCGTGCGCGAGCTGGGTCAGGGCGCTGTGTTTCATCGGCATGGCCTCAGTCCACCCGCGCGCCGGACAGCTTCACGATCTGCGACCAGCGTGCGATGTCGCCCTTGAGCTGGCTGGCGAAGGCCTCGGGCTTGCTGGCCACCACGTCGCTGCCGCCCTCGTTGATCAGCCTGACCACGTCGGGCATCTGCAGCACCTGCACGATGGCGCGATTGAGCAGGGCGATGCGTTCGGGCGAGGTGCCGGCCGGCGCGAACACGCCATACCAGTCTTCGAAGCGGGCATTGCGGTAGCCGAGCTCTTCCAGCGTCGGCACCTTGGCGAACACGCCCAGGCGGCGCGGGCTGGTGACGGCCAGCGCGCGCATGCGCCCGCTCTGGATAAAGCTTGCCACCGAGGACGTCGACGTGATCAGCACGTTGACCTGTCCGCCCATCAGGTCGTTGATGGCGGGGCCGGCGCCCTTGTACGGCACGTGCTGCAAGGCAATGCCGCTGTCCTTGTCTAGCACCACGCCGACCAGGTGCGACAAGGTACCGTTGCCGGGCGTGGCGAAGGTGATCTTCTGCGGCTGCGCCCTGGCCTGCGCGGCCAGCTCGGCGAAGCTCTGCCACGGCGCGTTGGCGGCCACCACGATGGCCAGCGGCGCGGCGTTGATCTGCGTGACCGGCGCGAAATTCTTCACCGGGTCGAAGCCGGGCGCGCTGTACAGCGTCGGGTTGACCGCCATCACCGACACCTGCGAGGTCAGCAAGGTATAGCCGTCCGGCTTGGCCTCGGCCACGAAGCGCGTGCCRATATTGCCGCCGGCRCCGCCGCGGTTGTCGGTCACGGCGGTCTGCCCCAGCACTTCGCCCAGCCGCGTGGCCACGATGCGGGTGACGGCGTCGTTGCCGCCGCCGGCCGGGAAGGGCGAGACGATGCGCAACGGCTGGGCGGGAAAGCCGCCTACGGGGGCGAGCGGCGCCAGCGGCTGGGCCGCGGCGGCGCCGGCGCAAAGCACGGCAATGGCGGCGAACGCGCCGGCGAGGACTTGCGTGGGGCGGGACATGAGAACCTCCTTCTGTGCTTTGTTCGTGGGGGACGTCTGGGGCAGGGGAAGTGCGGGTCAGGCGAAGCGGAAGGTGGCCAGTTCCTGGGCGTCGAGCTGGCCGATAAGGTTGGTCTCCCAGGCCAGGTAGCGGCGGGCGGCCTCCTTGTTGCCGTCGTGGCGGTCGTGCACGAAGAACAGGAAATCGATGCAGCGCGCGTCCGGCAGGGTGTGTTCGCCGCCGTCGCTGGCGAGCGGCAGGCCGGCCGACTGCCAGGCCTGCGTGCCGCCGTCGAGCAGGCGCACGTCGCGGTAGCCCAGCGCCGCCAGCTCTGCCGCGGCCAGCGCGGCCACGCCGTCTTCGTCGCTGACCAGCGCCAGCGGCGTATCGCGCGGCACGCTGTCAAGGCCGCGCGCGAAGACCGGGCGGATCGACCAGCGGCTGCCAGGCACGTGGCCAGCCCGGTACGCCATGCTGGGGCGCACGTCGAGCGCCACAAGCCCCTGGCCGGCCAGCCCGGCGGCCAGCGTCCGGGCGTCGATGCGCGGCAGCGCGCAGGCAGGCGCCCGCGGGCCGGACGGCGCGGCCAGCTGTGCCGGGCGGGYGGCATCGAGCCCGCCTTCGAGCACGACTGCGTCATGGCCCATCTGGCGCAACCAGCTCGCCACCACGGTGGCCCGCACGCCATCGGCGTCAATCAGCACCAGCCGCGCGCGGCGCACGCCGACGTACTGGTCGGTGGCCTGGATCAGCTGGCCGCCGGGCGTGCTTTGCGCGCCGGGCACCGAGCCGGCGGCGAATTCCTCCGGCGTGCGCACATCGCACAGGAAGGTGGTGCGCGAGGCGTCGCGCAGCCAGGCAGCGGCTTCGGCGGCGCCGATGCGCGGCACGGCAAAGCGCGTGGCCATGGCTTGCGCGGCGTCGCGGGCATCGGCCAGCCCCGACGGCACGGCGTTGTCCGGGTAGCGCCGCGTGCCGCCATGCTCCAGCTTGAAATCGTTCAGGTACCAGCCCTGCGTTCCGTTCTCCAGCGCGAACACCGGGTTCGGCACGCCGAAGTTGATCAGCGTCTGCGCGCCGATGATGCTGCGGGTGCGCCCGGCGCAGTTGATCACGACGGGCGTGGCGGGGTCGGGCACGAGGTCGCGCAGGCGGTAGGCCAGTTCGCCGTTCGGGCAACAGATCGCGCCCGGAATATTCATCTTGCGGAATTCCGCCACGGGCCGTCCGTCGAGCACCACCGGCGGGCGCTCCCCGGCCTGCATGGCGGCCAGTTCCGCGGCCGATACGCGCGGCGTGCCGTAGTGATGCTCGGCCAGTTCGCCGAAGGTCTTGGAGGGCACGTTGACGCCGGCGAACAGCGCATGGCCGGCAGCCTGCCAGCCCGGCACGCCGCCCGCGAGCACGAATACCTGCGCATAGCCGAGGCCGGCCAGCGCCCGCGCGGCGCGCGCCGCCACGCCGTCGCCATCGTCGGCCAGCACGATGCGCGCAGCCGTATTCGGCGCCAGGCGGCCGATCTCGAGTTCCAGCCGGCTGTACGGCAGCGGCACCGCATGGAAGGGATGGCCTTCGCCATACTGGCCGTGCTCGCGGATATCGAACAGGGCGATTTCCCCTTCGCCGTGCAGCCAGGTCTTGAGCGTGGCGGGGTCGATGTGGCGGGGCAGGTCGTGAGCGTTGTCCGGCATGTGTGTTTGTCCAGGCAAGAAGGGGGCCTGACCTCCTGGCCGTGCTAAGGGCGGAAGGCAAGCGGTAATGCGTTCGAATGGGGATCCGGGGCGGCCCCGGAGGGTGCGGGGCTGGTGCGGTGCACCAGCCCGGTGCCGCTCAGCGCCGTGTCTTGACGCCCATGCTCATGACCTGGCAGCGCCCGGTCTCGAGGTCGAAGGACAGGCGCTCGGTCAGGGTTTCCAGCGCGCGGCCGTACATATGCAGGTGGCGGATCACGCTGTCGCCGCGGATCTCCACGGAGTGGATGTCGTCGGCCAGCAGCGCGATGCCGCCGCCGGGGCCGACTTCCACCGTGTGCGAGTGCGCGAGCGTGCCGACGCCCGGTTCGCTGCCGTCGTCGGTGCGCAGGTAGACGTCGTTGAACTCGGTGCCCACCACGCCGGCCACGCAGGCCCAGGTGGTGTGATTGTGCGGCGGGATGCGCTTGCCGGGCCGCATCACGTTCAGGTACAGCGCGAAGGTCTGGTCCGGGTCTTCGGCGATCAGGTAGCGGGCCTGGCGCTCGCCTTCCTCGGGCGGGGCGAACTCGCTCTCGGCCCACAACTGCGGGCGCGCCGCGAGCGCCTCGACCTGGCCCAGCACGGCCGCCAGCGAAGCGCGCGTAACGCCGCCGGCTACGATTTCCTTGATGGATCGGATGGTGTCCCCAACGGCTTCCTGGCGTTGTTGTACGATCGACATGTCTTTAGAATCCTTGCTGAATCTTGATGTTTCGGGGTTTGCGGGGCGCTGGCTATCGTTGCTGGGTTTCACTTTAATGAAGACAGCCGCCCGAAACCACTAAATCAGCCATGAAAACACTTAAGCAAGTCTAATGAATGCGTAATCTCGATCTGGACCTGCTGCGCACCCTGGTCGCCATTGCCGACCACGGCACCTTCGCCGCCGCCGCCGAGCGCCTGCACCGCACGCAGTCCGCCGTGACCCAGCAGATGCAGCGGCTCGAAGAACAGGTGGCGCTGGCGCTGTTCGAGCGGCAGGGGCGCGGCAAGCAGCTCACCCGGCACGGCAACAAGCTGGTGGAATATGCGCGGCAGCTGCTCGGCCTGAACGACGAAGCGCTGCGCGTGCTGCGCGAGGGCGACCTGACCGGCTCGCTGCGCATCGGCGCACCGCACGACGTGGCCGACACCATGCTGCCGCCGCTGCTGTCGCATATCGCGAAGGCGTCGCCGGCGCTGCGGCTGGAGATTCACGTGGGGCGCAGCCCCTTCCTGATGGAGTCGCTGCGGCGCGGCGAGATCGACCTGACGGTGTCCACGCGCGAAGACGCCAGCCTGGACGGCCTGGTGCTGCGCACTTCGCCCACCATCTGGGTATGCGCGGCGGATTTTGCCTACGAGCAAGGCAGCACCGTGCCGCTGATCCTGGCCGACGAGCCCAGCCTGTTCCGCAAGCTGGCGCTCGAGGCGCTCAAGGAGGCTGGCGTGCCGTGGCGCGCGGCATACCTGGCGCCCAGCCTGATCGGCATCAAGGCAGCGATCCGCGCGGGGCTGGGCATCACCGCCCGCAGCATCGATCTGCTCGGCGCGGACATGCGGGTGCTGGGCGACAAGGATGGCCTGCCGCGCCTGCCGGACGTGACGTATTACCTGTGGGCCCGGCCCAACGCGGCCAACCCGGTCGCGCGCCAGGTCTTCTCGATGCTCAAGACCACCTTGCAACGCGGGCTGGCGGGATGACGGACCCGGGGGCGGCGGCGTGGCGCCGGCGCCCCGGAGAACTGCCGCCGCTCAGGCCGCCGGCGCCAGCCGGAACGCGCCCACCGCCTCGGCCAGCTGCCGTGCCTGCGTCTCCAGCGAGCCGGCCGCGGCCGCGGCCTGTTCCACCAGCGCCGCGTTCTGCTGGGTGACGTCCTCCATCTGCGTCACCGCGCGGCTGACCTGGACGATGCCCGCGCTCTGCTCGAGCGAGGCCGCCGAGATGTCTTCCACGATCCTCGCCACGCGCTGCACGGCGTCCACGGTCTCGCTCATGGTCTGGCCGGCCTGGGCCACCAGCGCATTGCCGGCGGCGACCTTGCCGGCGGAATCGTCGATCAGGTTCTTGATCTCGCGCGCGGCTTGCGCGCTGCGTTGCGCCAGTGCGCGCACCTCGCCCGCCACCACGGCGAAGCCGCGGCCCGACTCGCCGGCGCGGGCGGCCTCCACGGCGGCGTTGAGCGCCAGGATATTGGTCTGGAAGGCGATGCCGTCGATCACGCCGATGATGTCGGCGATGCGCTGCGAACTGCTGCTGATATCGCCCATGGTCTGCACCACGCCGCGCACGTCGTCGCCGCCGCGCGTGGCCAGGCGGGCCGCTTCGGCGGCCAGCTCGCTGGCCTGGCGTGCGCTTTCGGTGTTGTTGCCGACGGTGGAGGTGAGCTGCTCCATGCTGGCGGCGGTCTGTTCGAGCGACGCGGACTGCTGTTCGGTGCGCGAGGAGAGGTCCGTATTGCCGGCGGCGATCTCGCGCGCGCCGATATTGACGGAGTCCGRGCTGGCGCGCACCTGGCTGACGGTGCGGGTGAGCGCCGCCTGCATGCGCGCCACGGCGCCCAGCACGCGGCCGACCTCGTTGCCGCTGGCGGCTTCGGCGCGCTGGGTCAGGTCGCCCTCGGCCACGCGGTCGAGATGCTCGGCGGCGGCGGCCAGCGGCGCCACCACGAAGGCGCGCAGGCCCAGGTGCACGGCCACGATCAAGGCCAGCGCGGCGGCGATGCCGACCGCCACCAGCTTGACCACCAGGCGGTAGCGCGCGCTGCTGGCCTCGGTTTCGTGCTGGGCGAGTTCGCTCGCCTGTTGCTGGAACCGTTCCACGCCGCCGGAGAAATCGGCGCCGGAGCTCGTGATCTCCTTGTCGTTGATCGCCGCATAGCCGGCAGGGTCGCCCGCGCGCAGCGCCGCGGCGGCGCGTTCGACCGCGCCGGCATGCCGCTGCGCGGCCTCGGCGAGCAGGCGGCGCTGGCCGTCGGCCTCGCCTTCCTGCGCGGGCTGCGCGGCGAAGCGCTGCATCTGCTGTGCCGAGCGGCCCAGCGATTTGGCGGCGGATTCCAGCGCGCTGGCATTCACGTCGCCGCCGCCTTCGCGCGCCGAGGCATAGGCGCGGGTCAGCGCGGAGCGGGCCCGCGTCATGTCCTTGTAGGCATCGTTGAGCAGCAGGGTGCTGGCCGAGAGCTGCTGCACGCGTCCGGTGGCCTGGTTGGCGGCGCCGAGGGCGAACACGCCGACCACCGCGCCGAACACGATCATCAATGCAAAGGTCACCAGAATCGCCAGCAAGGCTGTGCGTACGCTCAGGTTTTTCATGCTCGGGAACAGGCCGGGACAGGCCGGAAATTGGGATCCTTACGCTAACGGACGGCGCGGTCAGGACTTGATGGTCGCCGCGCGCGCGGGTGCCGGATTTTTGCGCCAGATCAAACCGGAGGCACCGTTGCCGGGGTGCGTCGGCGTTCACCCGCGCGGGCGCGGCGCGGCACTGGCCCCCGGCGGCGCCGCGTCGCGCCCGCGGGCGAAGGCGCCCGGTCCGGAGTCCGGTCCGGGCATTCGCCGGCGGTGGCTGCCGCCACGCGAGGCGCTTTCCGGCTTGTCCACGGCACGCCGCAGCTTCCGTGGTCAAGATGCAGCACGCGCACTTTGTGCGTTAGGCCCCATTGGACTAGGGTATACGCTGTGACGAGGGCGCCTGAATGGTGCCATCGTTGCCAGCAGGCGGCCAGCATGCCAGCATTGGCCGAAGCGCCGGGCATTCCCCGGTTTCCTCGCAAACGGACCTGAATCGTGCGACGACGTCTCTGGCCCAGGCTCGTGATACTGGCCCTGCTCGTGGGGGGCATCTACGTTTTGTGCGCGATCGTCGCGGAGGAACTTGCCACCTCGCGCCTGCAGGCACGCTACTTCAGCGGGCGCGTCAAGGGCGTGGCCTACGAAGAAGCGCCGGGGCCGAGCGAGCGCATCCGTTTCCCGGAAGACGGGCCCTATGACGTGCGTTTCGGCTATAGCCGCCTGCCGCAGTTCACCGAGCTGCTGGAAGCGCGCGGCTACAAGCGCGAGCGGCAGGCGCGCTGGTCCGACCGCATGCTGGAGCTGACCGATTCCGGGCTGTTTGCGCCGTACCGCGAGAAGACCTTCGCAGGGCTGGAGCTGCTCGACTGCAATGACGAGCCATTCAATGTCCGCAGCGTGCCGCGCCGCGCCTATGGCAGCTTCCATGACATTCCGGTGGTGCTGGTGAACGCCTTGCTCTATATCGAGAACCGCGACCTGCTCGATCCGGAGTTTCCCACTCGCAACCCCGCGCTGGACGTGCGCCGCTTTACGCGCGCCGCGATGGACCAGGGGCTGCGTTTCTTCAACGAGCGCCACGAGGCGCCCGGCGGCAGCACGCTGGCCACCCAGATCGAGAAATACCGTCATTCGCGCGCCGGGCGCACCGGCTCGCCGCGCGAGAAGCTCAAGCAGATGGCGAGCGCGTCCATGCGGGCCTATCTCGACGGCCCGGACACCATCGGCGCGCGCCAGCGCATCCTGCTGGATTACCTGAACACCGTGCCGCTGTCGGCGCGCCCCGGCCTCGGGGAGGTCAACGGGCTGGGCGACGGGCTGTGGGCCTGGTACGGGCAGGATTTCGACGAGACCAACCGGCTGCTGGCCGGCGCCGCCGGCGCGGGGCCGGGACCGGACAGCGGGCAGGCCGCCGGCGAGCAGGGCGAGAAGCAGGCCCGCGTGTTCAAGGAAGCGCTTTCGCTGATCATCGCGCAGCGCGGCCCGTCGCATTTCCTGCGGCGCGATACCGCCACGCTGTCCACGCTGACCGACAGCTATATCCGGCTGCTCTCGGCCGCCGGCGCCATCCCGCCCTGGCTGCGCGACGCCTCGCTGGCCCAGCCGCTGAAGCTGGCCGCCGGCGCGCAGGATCGCCCGGAGATCTCCTTTGTGTCGCGCAAGGCCATCAGCGGCGTGCGCACGGACCTGCTGCGCTACCTCAACCTGGACAGCAGCTACGAGCTGGACCGGCTCGACCTGACCGCGCACAGCACCATCAACACCACCTTGCAGGGCGTGGTGACCGATGCCCTGCTGAAGGCCGGCACGCGCGACGGCGCGCGCGCCACCGGGCTATACGGGCACAACCTCCTGCGCGAGGGCGACGACCCCGGCCGCCTGGCGATCAGTTTCACCCTGTACGAGCGCATCGGTGGCGCCAACCTGCTGCGCGTACAGGCCGACAACCTCGACCTGCCATTCGACCTCAACCGCGGCGCGCGGCTGAACCTGGGCTCGACCGCCAAGCTGCGCACCCTGGTGGCCTACCTGGAGATCATCTCGGAGCTGCACGAGAAGTTCTCCTCGATAACGCCCGAGCAACTCAAGGAGGTCAAGCCGGCCAAGCTCGACGCGCTCAGCCTGTGGGTGCAGAACTTCATGCTCACCGCGCCGGACAAGAGCCTGCGCGCCATACTGGATGCCGCCATGCTGCGCAAGTATTCCGGCGGCGCGGGCGAAGCCTTCTTCACCGGCGGCGGGCTGCAAACCTTCACCAATTTCGAGCGCTGGGAAAACCTGAAGATCATGCCGGTGCGCGAAGCCTTCGAGCATTCGGTCAACCTGGTCTTTGTCCGCCTGATGCGCGACATCGTGCGCTACGAGACCTACCGGCTGCATCCCGATGCCGACGAATGGCTCAACAACCCGGCCGCGCCGCAGCGCCGTGGCTACCTGGTGCGCTTTGCCGACAAGGAAGGCAGCGACTACCTGCGCGCCTTCTACGGCAAGTACCGCGGCAAGACCTGGCCGGAGCGGGTCCGGCGCGCGCTGGAGAACCGGCGCTTCAGCCAGGTCGGGCTGGCGGTCACGCTGCGCAGCATCGAGCCGGACGCCGACCTCGAGCAGTTCAGCAAGACCATGCGGGCCACGCTGCCGAAGATCGCGGGCGCGCCGCTGACCGACGAAGTCTTGGCCAAGATGTACAACAAGTACGGCCCGCGCAGCTTCAACCTGAACGATCGCGGCTACCTGGCGCGCGTGCATCCGCTCGAGCTATGGCTGCTGGACTACCTGCGCGAGCGCCCCGATGCCAGCCTGGATGAGGTCCTGCGCGACAGCACCGAGCAGCGCCAGGAGGTTTACGCCTGGCTGTTCAAGACCCGCAATCCGGGCGGCCAGACCCGGCGCATCCGCGGGCAGCTCGAGCGCCAGGCCTTCGCCGAGATCGCGCGCCGCTGGCAGCGGCTGGGCTATCCGTTCAGCGCCATCACGCCGTCCTATGCCTCGGCCATCGGCGCCGCCGGCGACCGCCCGGCGGCCCTGGCCGAGTTGGTCGGCATCATCCAGAACAACGGCGTGCGCCAGCAGGCCACCGCGCTGCGCAACCTGGACTTTGCGCAAGGCACGCCGTATGCCACCGATTTCGGACTGGGCATGGAGGGCAAGCGGCTGCTGAGCGAGGAACTGTCCACGGTGGTGCGCGCGGCGCTGGTGGGCGTGGTGCAGTCGGGCACGGCGGGGTCGCTGCGGACCGCGCTGGGCAGCAGCGGCATCGTGGCCGGCGGCAAGACCGGTACCGGCGACCACCGCTACGAGGTCTACGGGCCGGGCGGCAGGCTGATCTCGTCGCGCGTGGTCAGCCGCTCGGCCACCTTCGTGTTTTTCCTTGGCGAGCGCTACTTCGGCAATGTCACCGCCTACGTGCAGGAACCCTATGCGGCACGCTACAACTTCACGAGTGCCTTGTCGGTGGCGCTGCTGAGATCGCTGGCGCCGACCATCCTGCCGCTGGTGCGCGACGGTGGCGTGCGCTCGCCGCTGGCCTGCAAGCACTGRGCGGGGGAGCGGGGGCTGCCGCCTGCGCTGCCCTGTGTTGCCCTGTGTTGTCTGTGCCGCCCGTGCCGCCCGTGTTGCCTGAGCGACCTAGTCCCAGCAATGGCGCAGGGCGCAGTAGCGGTCTTCGGAGCTGCGCGCCTCGCGCTCGTACTCGGCGATGACCTGCAGGGTGGCGCGCTGGAGCAGGGATCCGGTGGTCAGCAGGGCCGCGAGATCGCGCAGGCCCTGCAGGCCGATCACGGTGGGGATATTGGCTTCTTGCTGCATGATGCGTTGCTGGCTCTGGATAGGCGGTTTGTGCCRCTCGATGATTCGAGTGTAGTGAGCCGGGGGCAGGGCAAATGCAAGGGAATGTGTCCGCGCGAACCCTTTGTGGCGCAAGGATTCGAAGCGCCACTTCAGATCCAGCCAAAGTGGCGGGCAAGCAGCCCCGCAGCCAGCAAGGTAGTGCAAATCCACAACACCACGATCACCACCGCCGCGGCCCGGCTGCGGGGGCGTTGCTGTGCAGCAACGGCTGCCGCGCGGTATTCGTGCATCAGCTCGGGCGGGATCATCCGTACGGCCAGCAGCACGCCGAGCGGGACCAGCACCACGTCATCCAGGTAGCCCAGCACGGGGATGAAATCCGGGATCAGGTCGATCGGGGACAGCGCGTAGCCCGCCACCAGCAGGGCCATTGCCTTCGCATACCAGGGCGTGCGCGCGTCGCGCGCGGCCAGCCACAGGGCATGCACATCGCGCAGCGCATCGCGGGCCCAGCCGCGCCAGCACGCGCCCAGGCGCAGCAGGTGGCCGCGCACGTCGTCGGCCACCGGCACCACGGCCAGCGCCAGCAGCAGCGCCGCCAGCCAGAGCGTGGCACTGAAGCCCAGATGCTTGAATCCCAGCGCCCCGGTCACGCCGCCGATGAAGAACAGCGCCACCAGCGTGGCCAGCGTGCGCAGCCTGGCGCGGTTGGCCAGCACCGGCGGCCGGCCGGCGCCGGCCGCGTTCCAGTAGAACAGCTTGCCGAGTTCGATGCCGATATCCGTGACCATGCCGGTGATGTGGGTGGTGCGGATCTCGGCATTGGAGACCTTGGTGATCATGGCGTTCTGCAGGCCCATGATGAAACACAGCAACATCACCGTGGCCGTGCCGAGGATCCATTTGTGGGTCCCGAGGTTGCCGCCGAGCAAGCCGAAGCACAACAGCAGCACGGCCTCCAGCAGCAGGGGCAGGGCATATTCGCTGTGGAGGTCTTCGCGCCGCGCCCAGTTGATCAGGATGGCCGAGGTCGCGGCGCCCGCCACGAACGACAGCAGCGCGCCAAGCCCTTCCAGGATCAGCGCCACCTGGCCGAGCGCGAGGTGGTCGGCCATGGCGGAGACGATGCCGCTCATATGCGAGGTGTACTGCTGGACCGCCAGGAAGCCGCCCGCGTTGGTGGCGCCGGCGACGAAGCTGAGGTAGCAGGCGAGCTGCCGGTTGGCCTGCGGGCTGCGCCGGCGTCCGGCAAGGCTGCGCAGGTAAGGGATCGGCATGATGGCGGGTTCCGTGGGCGGCCGTGGGGCCGTGGGCGTTTGCCTCAGATGGTAATCCACCCCGGGCCTTGCGCCGGCATGCCCGATACGCCACGCCGGAGGCCATCCGCTGGCAGAATGGCGGTTCGCCCGCACGCGGCGGCGCCTCGCCTGGCCCGCGTCGTGCGCGCGCGCCCCCATCTCAGCCCATCGACCCAACGTCACCGGAGCCATTGCCACAACATGCAAGCACGCCCCCAACCCGATGCCATCGCGTCCCGCCCGTTCTCGCTGACCCTCGCGGCGCTGGTGCTGGCCGCCACGCCGGCCTTCGCGCAGACCATTCCGGTGCCGGCGGTGTCGCCCGCGGTGGACCGCGCCTACGCCAGCCTGGAAGCCGATCCATTGTTCAAGAAGGTCCTGGCCGATGTGAAGGCGGACGATGCGCGCTCGCTGGGCGACCTCAAGGCCCTGACCGAGATCCCCGCGCCGCCTTTCAAGGAGCGCGCCCGCGCCGAATATTTCCTGGGCCGCCTCAAGGCGCTGGGGCTGGCCGACGCCCATCTCGACGCCGAAGGCAACGCCATCGGGACCCGCAAGGGCAGCGGCAACGGCCCCGTGCTGCTGATCTCCGCCCACCTCGACACCGTGTTCCCCGAGGGCACCGACGTCACCGTCAAGCCGCGCGGCGGCCGCCTGTACGCGCCCGGCATCTCGGACGACACGCGCGGCCTGACCGTGCTGCTGTCGTGGCTGAAGGTGCTCAACGACAACAATGTCCGCACCGTCGGCGACCTGGTCTTCGTGGGCAATGTGGGCGAGGAAGAGCTGGGCAACCTGCGTGGCATGAAGGCGGTGTTCCGCGATCATCCGGAGATCGACGGCATGGTCGGGATGGAGCCGGGCGAGGGCGACCGCGTGCTGGCGCTGGGCACCGGCAGCCACCGTTACGAAGTGACCTTCCGCGGCCCCGGTGGCCACAGCTTCGGCGCGTTCGGCCTGCCCAGCGCCATCCATGCGATGGGCCGCGCGATCGCCAAGGTGAGCGACGTACGTCCGCCCGAGGATCCCAAGACCACCTTCACCGTGGGCACCGTAGGCGGCGGCACGTCGGTCAACGCGATTGCCGGCGATGCGCGCATGGCCGTGGATATCCGCTCCAACGCCACGCCGTCGCTGCTCGAGACGGAAAAGCAGATCATGGCGGCGATCGATGCCGGCGTGGCCGAGGAAAACCGGCGCTGGCACCCGGCCCACGCCGGCAGCCAGATCACCTACCAGGTGCGCCAGATCGGTGACCGCCCGGCCGGCCGCACGCCGCCCGACGCGGTGATCGTGCAGGCCGCGGTGCGCGCCATCGACGGCTACGGCAAGGGCAAGCCCAGCCTGCGCGGCGGCAGCACCGACGCCAACGTGCCGATGGCGCTCGGCATTCCGGCCATCATCATCGGCAGCGGCGGCAAGACCGGCGGTTTCCA
The DNA here is from genome assembly GCF_056397305.1 of Cupriavidus sp. 05N40. Taxonomy (NCBI): domain Bacteria; kingdom Pseudomonadati; phylum Pseudomonadota; class Betaproteobacteria; order Burkholderiales; family Burkholderiaceae; genus Cupriavidus; species Cupriavidus sp. 05N40. The sequence continues at coordinate 46,574 of NZ_JBFTND010000012.1, read as the reverse complement.
CGCGCGCGACGAATGGTATGACCCGGCCAACGCCTGGGAAGGCGCCCAGGTCGGGCTCACCACCGTGCTTGGCCTGGTGGGCGTGCAGGGCGTGAGCCAGCCGCTGCTGGAAAAGCGCCCGGCGGCGAAGTAGGCCCCGCGCGCGCAGGCCCCGGCCCTCGGGCCGCCGCCGCCGGGTGCGGCGCCTATCGCAGCGAATGGCCGGGCGGTGGCGCGGGGCGCTCCAGCGGCCGCGGCGTGTTGATCCATTGCGCTACCGCGCCGGCGTCCAGCGGACGCGAGAACAGGTAGCCCTGGCCCATGTGGCAGCCCTGCGCGAGCAGGAACTGGCGCTGGGCCTCGTTCTCCACGCCTTCGGCGACCACCGCGAGCTTCAGGCTGTCGCCAATGCGGATCACGGCGCTGGCCAGCTCGCGCGCGGCGGCGTCGCTCTCCAGGTCGATCACGAAGCTCTTGTCGAGCTTGAGCTGGTGCACCGGTAGCTGGCGCAGGTAGCCCAGGCTCGAGTAGCCGGTGCCGAAGTCGTCCATCGACAGGCGCACGCCCTGCGCGTGGATGGCGGCCACGGTGGCGGCGATGCCGGCATCGTCTTCCATCAGCAGGCCTTCGGTCATCTCCAGCACCAGCGCTTGGGCGGGCAGGCCGTGCCGCGACAGCGTCTCGGCGACATGGCCGGCCAGCGCCGGGTCGCGGAAGCTGGCCGGGGAGATATTCACGGAGATGGTCGGCACCGGGATGCCGTCGCGGCGCCAGGCGGCCATCTGCGCGCAGGCGCGCTCGAGCACCCAGCGGTCCAGCGTGCCGATCAGGCCGCTGTCTTCGGCCAGCGGCACGAAGCGGTCGGGCGGGACCTTGCCGAAATGCGGGTGGTGCCATCGCACCAGCACTTCGAGCCCATACAGCCGGCCGTCGCTGAGGAATACCTGTGGCTGGAAATTCAGGTGCAGCTCGTTGCCCAGCAGCGCTTCGCGCAGGGCCGACTCCAGGGCCAGGCGCTCCTGCGCGGCCCAGTTCATCTCGATGCTGAAAAAGCGGAACAGATTGCGCCCGGCTGCCTTGGCGTCGTACATGGCCATCTCGGCGCAATGCAGCAGGTAGTCCAGCGTGTCGCCGTCCGACGGGAACAGGCTGATGCCGATGCTGGCCGAGGGGGCGATGCTGGCATGGTCGATGCGCAGCGGCAGGCGCAGCGCGGCCAGCAGGCGCTGGCCCGTGGCGATGGTCTTGGTGCGGTCGGATTCCGGCAGCACCAGGGCAAATTCGTCGCCCGACAGGCGCGCCACCAGCGCGCTCTCGCCGGCATGGGCGGTCAGGCGCTTGGCCACCTCGCGCAGCATCTTGTCGCCGCCGCTGTGGCCGAGCGAGTCGTTGATGTACTTGAAGCGGTCCAGGTCGACGAACAGCACGCTGAGCGCCGCGCCAGCCTGGCGCGTGGCCAGCAGCAGCTTGCCGGCCTGGCGCTGCAGCAGGCTGCGGTTGGGCAGGCCGGTGAGGGAGTCGTACTGGTCAAGCTGCTGGATCCGTTCGGCGGCGTCGTCGCGCTCGAAAGCCAGCTTGCACAGCGAAGCGCACACCTCCACCACCTGCTGGTGGAAGGCGTCGGGCGCGCGCACGCTGCGGAAATAGAAGGCCAGGGTAGCAAGCACGCGGCCGTCGCCGGCCTTGATCGGGTACGACCAGCAGGCCGCCAGGCCGAGCGGCAAGGCCAGGTGGCGATAATCCACCCAGCGCGGATCGGTGGAGATATCGCTGGCCACCACCGCCTCGCCCAGCCAGGCGGCGGTGCCGCAGGAGCCCACCTGCGGGCCGATGCGCAGCCCGTCGAGCACGGCCGCATACTCGGGCGGCAGTGCCGGCGCCGCCAGCGGGCGCAGGCGCCGTTCGCTATCCACGCGCAGCACCGTGGCGATCACCGAAGGCGCCACGCGCTGCACCTCCTGGCAGATCAGCTCCAGCACGGCCGGCAGGGGCTGTTCCATCACCATGGCGTGCAGCACCTTGCGCTGGAGCAGCTCGTAGGTCTTTTTCTGCGTGATGTCGGACAGGATGACGATGCCGTGGTGGTGCTGGCCCGCGGTGCTGACCAGATGCCGCACGGTGGCCGATACCCACAGCGGGCTGCCGCAGCTCGCGTAGATCAGGGCCTCGTGGCGTTCCACGCCCGGCGTGGGACGGTTGGCCTGCAGGCGCTGCATGGCGGCCATATTGGTGAATTCGCCGGCCAGGACCTCGCAGGGCATCCTGCCTACCATGTCGTGCGGCGCGTAGCCGAGCATGCGCGTCAGGCCGGCGTTGACATAGACGATGCGCCAGTCGGCATCCACCACCAGGACCGCGCTGTCGATCTCGTCGGCGATCACGGACAGCACCGGATGGTCTTCGCGGCGTGCGCCGGCGCCGCCGGCCACCTTGACCAGCAGCGTGCGCAGGGTGACATCGCCCAGCGTGGTGCTCGATTCCGCGACGAAGCCAAAGCGCACCTGGCCATCCGCGCGCAGGATCTGCACCGCCGGCAGGGGCTCGCCGTGCTCGCCGGCCGGCCCCGGGTGCGCGCCGGGCGCGGCGCCGGCGGGCAGCCGCTGCACCACCGTCGCGGCATCCATGCCAACGACCTGCTTGCGGCTCGCGCCATAGAGCGCTTCCGCCGCAGCGTTGAGGAAGAGCACATGGTTGTCTGCGTTCAGGACGAAGACAGCGTCGGTGGCCTGCTCGAGCGAGTTGCGGAACAGCTGATGTGGGTCGGCTATGCTGAGCGCTTTGTCTCTGTCTGACATGAGTGAGTATGCGTCGCTAACGACCGATAATGCCTGCCCGCCCCGGCTTGGCCTCGCGGGACAATGACTCGGCTCTGGGACAGCTATCGGCATCCGGGGCTGGAACCTGAAGTTATTTTTTCGGCGCTGGCCCGGCCCGGCCCGGCACGGTGCGGGCCGGTCTGGGCCGGCAGGTGGCGAATGGCCTGCCACGCGGCGCCTGGCCTTGGCATAATTGCGGCGAGTCCCGGCAGTGCACGCCGCGTTGCCCCTGGCCGCGGCGCGTTTCGCAGCCGTCAACCGTCAACCGCCAACCGTCTTCCGCCCGGAGCCACCGACATGATGGAATACAAGAGCCTGCTGGTCGAACTTGGCCCGGACCCCGGCTGCGCCGATCGCGTGCGGCTGGCGGCCGGGCTGGCGCAGCGCAGCGCGGCGCATGTGACCGGCCTGACCGCGACCGGCATGCGGCTCGAGCCGTTCCGCGGCGCCGGCGATGATGCTGGCCGCTATGCCGAGCTGGCGAGGCGCCAGTTGCTGGCGCAGGGTGCCGCCGCCGGTGCCGACTTCCACCGCGTCATGCAGGAGACGGCGCCCGCGGTGAGCTGCGCCCACCGCGTCGTCGAGGAAGACACGGGCTGGGCGCTGGCCAGGGAAGGCCGGCTGGCCGACCTGATCGTGCTGGCCCGGCTGGCGGGCCCGGAAGCGCTGCCCGTGCTGGTGGCGCAGACCGCCGAATACGTGATGCTGGAAGCGGGCAGGCCGGTGCTGCTGGTGCCGCCCGGCGTGCGCAGCCTGTCCTGCGGGCACATCGCGATCGCCTGGGATGGTGGCCGGGAAGCGGCCCGCGCGGTGGCCGACGCCATGCCGCTGCTGCGCGAGGCCGCGCGCGTGACCGTGGTATCGGCCACTGGCGCGGACGCCGGCGTGCTCCAGCCGCCCGCCACCGCCGAAGCATTGTGCGCGCACCTGGCGCGGCACGGCATCGCCGCCTCGGTGCATGCCGTGAGCGGCAGCCAGCGGCCCGGGCCGCTGTTGCTGGAGGCGGTGGGCACCCTGCAGGCCGACCTGCTGGTCGCAGGCGGCTACGGCCACGCGCGGCTGCGCGAGCTGGTCACCGGCGGCACGACGCGCACGCTGATGCGGCAGGCCGACATCCCCGTATTCATGTCGCACTGACTGGACCACCAAGGGCTCACCATGACTATCGACTGGGCGCATTTCACGCCGCTGCCCGCGCTGGCCGGCGGCTTGCTGATCGGGCTGGCCGCGGCCCTCCTTGTCCTGTGCAACGGACGCATCGCCGGCATCAGCGGCATCGTGGGCGGGCTGCTGCGCCCCGCGCGGCGGGAGGTGGCGTGGCGGCTGGCTTTCGTGGCGGGCCTGCTCGGCGCGCCCCTGGCCTGGCGCTTGTTCGCGGCCCTGCCCGGGATCCACGTCGAGGCGGGCACCGGGGTGCTGGTCGTGGCCGGCCTGCTGGTCGGCGTGGGCACCCGCTACGGCGCGGGCTGCACCAGCGGGCATGGCGTGTGCGGACTGTCCCGGCTGTCGCCGCGTTCACTGGTGGCCACGCTGGCGTTCATGGCGGCCGGCTTCGCCACTGTCTATGGCGTTCGCCACCTGTGGGGCGGCTGAGATGACAGTACGTGCTTCCCCATTCCCTCTGGTTCGCCGTGTCGCGCCCTTGCTGTCTGCGCTGCTGGCCGGCCTGGTGTTCGGCTTCGGGCTGATCCTGGCCGGCATGGCGAATCCGGCCAAGGTGCTTGGCTTTCTCGATCTGGCGGGGGCCTGGGATCCCTCGCTGGCACTGGTGATGGGCGGCGCCGTCGCGGTCGGCCTGGCGGCGTTCGCGCTGGCGCGGCGGCGCAGCGCGTCATGGCTTGGGCTGCCCATGCAGCTGCCCGCCACGCGCCAGATCGACCGGCGCCTGCTCGCCGGCAGCCTGCTGTTCGGCATCGGCTGGGGACTGGCGGGCATCTGCCCGGGCCCGGCGCTGGTGCTGCTGGGCTCCGGCGTGTGGCAGGGCATGGTTTTCGTGCTGGCCATGCTGGCGGGCATGGTCTTGTTCGAATGGCTGGAACGGCTCGGGCGGACCCGCGCGCCGGGGACGCAGGCAAACCGCGGCACGCACTGAAGACATGGAACGCATGAAGGCCGAAGCCCACGCAATCAACGAGAAAGACGCCCCCGACACGCCCGCCAAGTCGGCGGCGGCGCGCCGCAGCACCTGGGTCAGCGTCGGGGTGAATATCCTGCTGTCCTGCACCCAGATGGTGGCCGGGCTGGTCGCTGGCTCGCAGGCGCTGATCGCCGACGCCGTGCATTCCTTGTCGGACCTGGTCTCGGACTTCGTGGTGCTGTTCGCCAGCCACCATAGCCGCAAGGGCGCGGATGCCGATCACCAGTATGGCCACCAGCGTTTCGAAACGGCCGCCTCGCTGGCCATCGGCGTGCTGTTGCTGGCCGTGGGCGTCGGCATGCTGTGGACGGCGGTGCAGAAGCTCGAGCATCCCGAATTGCTGCAGGCGGTCAAGGGCATTGCCCTGTGGGTGGCGCTGGGCGCGCTGGTGGCCAAGGAACTGCTGTTCCGCTACATGCTGGCGGTGGCGCAGCGCGTGCGCTCGGGCATGCTGGTGGCCAATGCCTGGCACGCGCGCTCGGACGCGGCGTCTTCGCTGGTGGTGGCGCTGGGGGTCGGCGGCAATATGCTGGGCATGCACATGCTGGATCCGATCGCGGCGCTGGTGGTCGGCCTGATGGTGAGCAAGATGGGCTGGCGCTTCTCGTGGTCGGCGCTGCATGACCTGATGGACGGCGCCGTCGACGCGCAGACCGTGGAAGCCATCCGCCAGGCCATGGCCGCCACCCCCGGCGTGCAAGGCCTGCACGATCTGCGCACGCGCAAGATGGGCGACTTCATCCTGGCCGACGTGCATCTGGAGATCGACGGCGCGATCACGGTGGAGGCGGGCCACCGCATCGCGGTGGAAGCGCGCCGGCGCGCCATGCAGGTGACCGACGTGCTGGACGTGATGACGCACGTGGATCCGGTGCGCCCGCGGGGCTGAGCGCGCGGCAGGGCGGGGTGCCCGGGGCGCAACGGCAAATGGCGATGCCCGGTATGATGGCGCTTTTGCCCCGGCGCGCCGGCCCCGGTGCGCTTCCCGAGACTGCCAATCCTCCGCCCCGGACGGCATCGCGCCGCTCCACGCACGCCCGTCAATGGAAACCACGCAAAGCCAGTCCTCGATGAGATTCCTGCCGTATCTCGTCGCCGCTACCTTTTTCATGGAGTACCTGGACACCACCGTGCTGGCCACGGCCTTGCCACAGATGGCACACTCGTTCGGGGTCGGGCCGAACGACCTCAGCCTGGGCATGACTTCCTACATGCTGGCGCTGGCGGTGTTTATCCCGGTCAGCGGCTGGGTGGCCGACCGCTTTGGCTCCAGGACCGTGTTCGGCGCCGCGATCGTGGTGTTCACGGTGGCGTCGGTGCTGTGCGGCGCGTCCAGCGGGCTCGCCGAATTCACCGCGGCGCGCGTGCTGCAGGGCATCGGCGGGGCGATGATGGTACCGGTGGGGCGCCTGATCGTGGTGCGCAATACGGACAAGCGCCACCTTATCAAGGCCATCTCCACCATCACCTGGCCGGCCATCGTGGCGCCGGTGGTGGGGCCGCCCATCGGTGGCTTCATCACGACCTACGCGTCCTGGCGCTGGATCTTCCTGCTCAATGTGCCGTTCGGCATCGCGGCGCTGGTCGCCACGCTGATGATGATCCGCAACGTGCGCGAGACCGAGCCCAGGCCGCTCGATGTGGTCGGTTTCCTGCTCAGCGGCGCCACGCTGACCTTCGTCCTGTACGGCACCGAGCTGGCCAGCCAGCAAGGCTCCAGCCTGGCGACGGCAGGCGGCTTCGTGGCCGCGGGGCTGGTGCTGGGCGTGCTGGCCGTGCGCCACGCGGCGGGCCACCCGCATCCGCTGCTCGACTTCACCACGCTGCGCGTGCCGACGTTCTCGGTCACGGTGCTCACCGGTTCGGTCACGCGGGTGGGCATCGGCGCGGTGCCGTACCTGATGCCGCTGCTGTTCCAGATCGGCTTCGGGCTGTCGGCGTTCCGCTCGGGCCTGCTGCTGCTGGCCAGTGCGCTGGGCAACCTCGGCATGAAGGCGCTGACCACGCGCGTGCTGCACCGCTACGGTTTCCGCACCACGGCGATCGTGGACGTGGCTTTCGCCAGCCTGTTTATCGTCGCGTGCGGCCTGCTCACCCCCGCAACGCCGCTGGCCGTGGTCCTGCTGGTGGTGTTCGTCTACGGCGTGACGCGCTCGATGCAGTTTTCCACACTCGCCACGCTGGCCTATGCCGATATCCCGCAGCCGCAGATGAGCAGCGCCAACACGCTGTGGAACGCCGCCCAGCAGATGACGATCGGCCTGGGCATCGCGTTCGGCTCGCTGTCGCTGCGCGTGGCGGCGTCGATGCGCGGGGAGAGCGGCCAGGCCGATATGCCGCATTTCACCCTCGGCGATTTCCGCTGGGCCTTCCTGTTCGCGGGGGTCCTGACGCTGGTGTCGTTGATCGGCTATGTCCGCCTTGCGCCGGACGCGGGGCGTCACCTGGCGAGCCGGGGCAAGACGGCCTGAATGGCTTGAATGGCTTGAATGGCCCGGGCGCCGCTGCGGCAGTTCCGCGTCCGCGGCCGGAATCTCCTGCGCCATCGCCAGCGTGCTCGTCGGCTGGTGCCGCGGCCGTGCTCAATGCAGATCGTGTGCCGCGCCCCTGCGGGCCGCGACGCCCGGCACGCCCGGCGATGCGGCCGGCGCGGCGGCATCGCCGTGGCGCGCCGCCAGTTCATGCTCATGCAGGCTGGCGTCCTGCCACTGCTTGCCGTCCCAGGCCTGGAAATGCAGGTCGGCCAGCGGGATGGCGGACATCGTTCCCAGCCAGTCGGTCGGGTTCGCGCCGGCGCGCAGCCCCTTGGTCACCATGACCATGGCTTCGGGCACATCGATGCCTGCCACGCGGGTGATGGCCGGCCACGGCAGCAGGCGGGTGTCGTTGCGCGGCAGGCCGAAGCGGAACAGGGGAGCCTGCGCGCGCAGGCCGGCCTGCGGGCGGTGGCGGAACATGTCGCGGCGCTTCCATTCGGTCTTGGCCGCGGACGGATCCCATTGTTGCCGGCGCGAGAACCACAGCACCTTGGCGGCGCCGGCGGACACCGGCAAGGCGGTCGGGATCAGCCCTTGGGACTGGGCGATCGTCGGTAGATGGCTCCCCGTGGTGTAGTGCCAGGCGAGATTGGTGGCGTTCATGACGGACTCCTGCTGTACGCCCCATACACTGAGCCCGAAAGCTTGTCATGACAAGCAGGCGAAACGATATATTGCACTGCAAGAAATTATGACGCACTTGCCACCTTGGCTGGCGAGGCGTCCGCCAGGCCAGCACTGGGGCGGGCTGGCGGATGTGGCCGTTTTTCCGGCGCCGGTGCACCGCAGCAATGTGCGGAAAAAATGGAGGAAAACCGCTAATCGCGGCGCGGCGAAAAGCGACTCATACGCTTCTTTCCTCCTCGTCCGGAGCATCCAGGGCGGAGCGCGCCGCGACCCGGCGCAACGCGTCCAGGGCGGCACTGACGGCAATCCTGCCGAAGCCATCTTCACGCCAGTACATCGACACGGAGCCGAACCCGGCGAGGCGCAGCGGCAGGATGCGCAGCGCGCCCAGCTGTTCCAGCCGCCGCGCGGTGCGATGGGAGGCCACGCCGATCATATTGCTGTGGTTGAGCAGGGTCAGGTTCAGGATGACCGAGTTCGATTCCACGCAGTCGGCCGGCATGCTCTTGCCGGCGGCGTTCAGGGCGGATTCCAGCGTATTGCGGATTGGCGTGCCGCGCGGCCAGATGATCCAGCGGTAGGCCTGCACATCGCTCCAGCCGGGCTCCGCCAGTTCGAACAGCGGATGGCGCGGGCGCGTCACGAAGTGGATCGGCTCCATGTATAGCGCTTCGGTGCGCATATGGCCGTCCTGCAGTTCCGGCGCGGAACGCCCCACCACGATGTCGACCTCGCCGCGCGCGAGCTGCGCCATCAGCAGGTTCATGGTGCTTTCGACCAGCCGCACTCGTGCCCTGGGCARGCGTTGCAGCAGTGCGGTGACGGCCAGCGGCACGGTATCGGCGGCCGACGCGCCCGAGGTACCGAGCACCACCAGCCCGCTGCCGCCTTCGCGCATGGCCAGCATGTCGTCGCGGGCGGTGTCCAGGTGCGCTTCGATGCGCCGGGCATGCGCGATCATCGACTCGCCGTAGGGCGTTGGCCGCAGGCCCCGCGCATGGCGCTCGAACAATGGCAGCCCGATGTCGTCCTCCAGTTCCTTGAGCCACTTCGACAAGGCCGGCTGCGTGGTGCTGAGCGCCACGGCGGTCTGGCTCATATTGCCGGTCTGGGCCAGGCTGAGCAGCATCTGAAGGTTGCGCAGACGGAGGCGCTGGGTCCAATCCATAAGGGTTATCCCTTTGAGGTATATCCATTGGAATATGGATAAGAGGAATTGATTATTTTACAGGGTATATCTCCGGAAGTATAAATACGTCATCGCAGCCCGCATCCTTCCATTCACCCGCGGCTGCACCTCGCCGGACCACGGCGCAGGATCCGGAGACAACCATGTCAGACGCAAACAGGAATGCAGAGCGCGCGGCCTACTACGACCGCATCGGCCGCAACCAGATGACGCCGCTGTGGGAATCCCTGCACGCCCTGGTGCCGCCGCAGCCGCGCCCGCAGGCGCAGCCTGCCATCTGGAAGTACGCCGAGGTGCGCCCGCTGGTGATGCAGGCGGGCAATGTCATCAGCGCGGCCGAGGCGGTGCGCCGCGTGCTGGTGCTGGAAAACCCGGGCCTGCCAGGCAAGTCGAGCATCACTTCTACCCTCTATGCCGGCCTGCAGCTGATCCTGCCCGGCGAGATCGCGCCCAGCCACCGGCATACGCAGTCCGCGTTGCGCTTCATCGTGGAAGGCCGCGGCGCCTGGACCGCCGTCAACGGCGAGCGCACCACCATGCAACCCGGTGACTTCATCATCACGCCGTCGTGGACCTGGCACGACCATGGCAATCCTTCGCTGGAAGACGGCGGCGAGCCGGTGGTCTGGCTCGACGGACTGGACATCCCGCTGCTGGTGCACCTGGATGCCGGCTTTGCCGAGAACTACCCGGAGGCTTCGCAGCCCGTGCTGCGCCCCGAGGGCGACAGCTTCGCGCGCTTCGGCCACAACATGCTGCCGGTGCGCCACCGCGTGACCGATCCGACTTCGCCGATCTTCAGCTATCCCTATGCCCGCAGCCGCGAGGCGCTCGACCAGCTTTACCGCAATGGCGAGCTGGACGCCTGGGACGGCGTGAAGCTGCGTTATGTGAATCCCGCCACCGGCGGCTGGCCGATGCCAACCATGGCGACCTTCATGCAGTACCTGCCGGCGGGTTTCCAGGGCAAGACCTACCGCAGCACCGATGCCACCGTGTATTCCGTGGTGGAAGGGCGCGGCACCGTGCGCATCGGCGATGCGCAGTTCCAGTTCGAGCCGCGCGACACCTTCGTGGTGCCCTCATGGGCGCCGGTGCAACTGGCCTCGCTGGACGATACGGTGTTGTTCAGCTATTCGGACCGCCCGGTGCTGTCCGCGCTCAACCTGCTGCGCGAAGAGCGCAGCTGATCTCACGCTTTCCGGCAGGCAAGGCAAGGCGCCGCGCCTGAGCCGCGCGCGCCTGCCGGCACGCCCTCCCGTTTTCCATTTATCCATGAGGTTCCGCATGTCGTTCGTTGTCACCCCGCCCGCCACCGTCGCCATTCCGGTCGTCGGCAGCCAGGATCAGTTTCCCGTGCGCCGCGTCTACTGCGTCGGCCGCAACTACGCCGCCCATGCCCGTGAAATGGGTTTCGATCCGGACCGCGAGCCGCCGTTCTTCTTCTGCAAGCCGGCCGATGCCGTGGTGCCCGTGGCCTACGGCGAGACGCTGACGCTGCCGTACCCCGCCCAGACCGCCAACTTCCACTATGAGGCCGAGCTGGTGGTGGCGATCGGCAAGGGCGGCTCCGACATCGCGCTGGAACAGGCGCTGGAGCATGTGTGGGGCTACGCCGTGGGCCTGGACATGACCCGCCGCGACCTGCAGATGAAGATGCGCGAGATGGGCCGCCCGTGGGAAATCGGCAAGGCCTTCGACGTGTCCGCGCCGATCGGCCCGATCCACCCGGCCGGCGACGTGGGCCATTTCGAGCAGGGCGCGATCTGGCTGACCGTGAACGGCGCGGACAAGCAGCGCAGCGACGTGACCCACCTGATCTGGTCGGTGGCCGAAACCGTGGCGGACCTGTCGAAGTTCTTCCGCCTGGAACCGGGCGACCTGATCTACACCGGCACGCCCGAAGGCGTGGGCGCCGTCAAGCCGGGCGACCTGATGGCGGTGGGCGTGGAGCGCCTGGGCGAGTTGTCGGTGCGCGTGGCCTGATGTACCGGCGGCTTTCAGCAGGAGGGCTGCATCGTGCAGATCTATAGTTTCTTCAACAGCTCCACGTCCTACCGCGTGCGCATCGCGCTGGCGCTCAAGGGCCTGCCGTACGACTACCGGGGGGTCAATATCCGCACCGGCGAGCATCGCGCCGCGGACTATGTGAGCGCCATCAACCCGTCGGCCGCGGTACCGGCGCTGGCGGACGGCGATTTCCACCTCGGCCAGTCGCTGGCGATCATCGACTATCTGGATGCCCGCCACCCGCAGCCGCGCCTGATCCCGCTGGAGCCCGCGCTGCGCGCGCGGGTGCTGGAACTGAGCTATGCCGTTGCCTGCGACATCCATCCGGTCAACAACCTGCGCGTCCTGCGCTACCTGCAGGACAAGCTGGGCGCATCGCCGGAGCAGAAGGACGCGTGGTACCGGCACTGGGTCGAGGACGGCCTGGGCATGGTCGAGCGCCTGCTGGCCGGGGACGGCCGCGGCCCGTGGTGCTTCGGCGACCAGCCCACGCTGGCCGATTGCTGCCTGGTGCCGCAGATCGCCAACGCGCAGCGCATGGGTTGCGACACCACCGCCTTTGCGCGCGCCATGGCCGTCTACCGTCACGCCAGCGAACACCCTGCGTTCGTGCAGGCAGAACCCCAGCGCCAGCCGGACTACACGGCGCGCTAACCGGTAGCGCGGGCAGCCGGCGCCAAGGCCGGGGCCCGCAACCAGGAGACCAATATGAATGACATTCGCAGCACGGACCGCAAGGTGATCGTCGTGGGCGGCGGCATCGGCGGCCTGGCCGCAGCGCTGGCGCTGGCCCGGCAGGGCATCCGCGTGGAGTTGCTCGAACAGGCCGAGAAGATCGGCGAGATCGGCGCGGGCATCCAGCTCGGCGCCAACGCCTTTGCCGCGCTCGACGCGCTGGGCGTGGGCGAGGCGGCGCGCAGGCGCTCGGTCTTCACCGACCACCTGGTGATGATGGACGCCATCGACGCCACCGAAGTGGCCAGGGTGGATGTCGGCGAGCGTTACCGCCAGCGCTTCGGCAACCCCTACGCGGTCATCCACCGTGCCGACATCCATCTCTCCATCCTGGAAGCGGTGCAGGACCATGCGCTGATCCGCTTTCGCACCGCCACGCAGGTGCGCGCCCTGGAGCAGGACGAACGCGGCGTGACCGTGGTCGACCAGCATGGCGAACGTCACCGGGCCGATGCGGTGATCGGCTGCGACGGCGTGAAATCGGCCGTGCGCGAGGCCTTGCTGGGCGACGAACCCAGGGTGACCGGCCATGTGGTGTATCGCGCCGTGGTGGACGTGGCCGACATGCCCGCCGACCTGCAGATCAATGCGCCGGTGGTCTGGGCGGGCCCGCACTGCCATCTCGTGCACTACCCGCTGCGCGGCGGCGAACAGTACAACCTGGTGGTGACCTTCCACAGCCGCGAGCAGGAGGTATGGGGCGTGCGCGACGGTAGCAAGGAAGAAGTGCTGTCCTATTTCGAGGGCATCCACGCGCGTCCCCGCCAGATGCTGGACCGTCCGACCTCCTGGCGCCGCTGGGCCACCGCCGACCGCGACCCGGTCGAGCGCTGGAGCTTCGGTCGCGCCACCATCCTCGGCGATGCCGCGCACCCGATGACGCAGTACCTCGCGCAGGGCGCCTGCCAGGCGCTGGAGGATGCCGTCACGCTGGGCGCGGCCGTCGCGGCCAGGGACGGCGATTTCGAGGCTGCCTTCGCGCTGTACGAGAAGGTCCGCATCCCGCGTACCGCGCGCGTGCTGTATTCCGCCCGCGAGATGGGCCGGCTCTACCACGCCAAGGGCGTGGAGCGGCTGGTGCGCAACTCGCTCTGGGTGGGCCGCACGCAGGAGCAGTTCTACGACGCGCTGCAATGGCTGCATGGCTGGCGTGCCGAGGACTGCCTGGAGGGCGCGCGCTAAGCACCCTGGGTGCAGCAGACAACGACAGGCAGCAAAGCCGCGCCAGGGTCAGCGATACCCGGCCGGGCAGGGACGGGCCGGCTCCAGCCGGCCGCCTGAGAAAGACAAAGGAGACCGCAGTGCCCACCCCCAAGCCATCCATCGGCATCACCGAGTTCATCGACGGCCGGCCGCTATCGGCATACCAGGTCATGATCGTCGCGCTTTGTTTCCTGATCGTCGCCATCGACGGCTTCGACACCGCCGCGATCGGCTTCATCGCCCCGGCCATCCGCGCCGAATGGCAGCTCGGCCCGGCCCATCTGGCGCCCCTGTTCGGCGCCGGGCTGGCCGGCCTGATGGCCGGTGCCTTCCTGTTCGGCCCGCTGGCGGACCGCTTCGGCCGCAAGGGCGTGCTGGTCTTCTGCGTGCTGTTCTTCGGCATCGCCAGCCTGGCCAGTGCTTTTGCCGGCTCGCTGTGGGGACTGGTCGCGCTGCGCTTCCTGACCGGCCTCGGCCTCGGCGGCGCCATGCCCAACACGATCACCCTGACCTCGGAGTACTGCCCTGCGCGGCGCCGCTCCTTCCTGGTGACCACGATGTTCTGCGGTTTCACCGTTGGCTCCGCGCTGGGCGGCCTGGCCTCGGCCAGCCTGATCGAAGAGCACGGCTGGCGTTCGGTGCTGTTGCTGGGCGGTGTGCTGCCGCTGTTGCTGCTGCCCTTGCTGCTGTGGCAACTGCCGGAATCCGTGCGCTATCTCGTGATGCGCGGCAAGCATCCGCTGCGCGTGGCGGCGACCCTGCAGCGCATCGCACCGGGCGAGCAGGTCGTTGCCGGCAGCTTCAAAATCACCGACGCGCCCCGGCCCGGCTCGCCGGTGGCCCACCTGTTCAAGCCCGAACTGGTGCGCGGCACGCTGCTGTTGTGGCTCACCTTCTTCATGAGCCTGCTGGTGATCTACCTGCTGTCGAGCTGGCTGCCCACGCTGCTGCGCGCCACCGGCGCGTCGCTCAAGACCGCGGCGCTGGTGACCATGATGTTCCAGGTCGGCGGCACCGTCGGCGCCATCGTGCTTGGCTGGCTGATGGACCGCATCAACCCGCACTACGTGCTGGCCGTGACCTACGCCCTGGCGGGTTTGTTCATCGCCGCCATCGGCAGCCTGACGTCGGCGCCGTGGCTGGCAAGCGTGGCCGTATTCGCCGCCGGCTTCTGCATCTCAGGCTCGCAGGTCGGTGCCAACGCCTTGTCGGCCGCCTACTATCCCACCGACTGCCGCGCCACCGGCGTGAGCTGGGCCAACGCCGTAGGGCGCATGGGCTCGGTGGTGGGATCGGTCGGGGGCGGCGCCATGTTGTCGATGGGGCTGACCATGCCGGCGCTGTTCCTGATCGTGGGCGTGCCGGCGGTGATCGCGGGTGCCACCATGCTTCGGCTGGGGCGGTATCGGGCCGGGGTGGTCATTGCGGCGCGTCCTGCCGTGCCGGCGGCGCATTGAGGTGCGGTGGAGCAGACCCGGCGCCTGTCCGTGACGGCAATCTCCGGGCCCGGCGCGTTCCTTCCTTGACCAATCAAATGATAATCATTATTATTTGAGTCTCAGGTTTGTGACACGATCTGAGTCAGCAAATGGGTTTCCGGACACGCTTCGTGTCCGGACTTTTTTTCCAGGCAGCGGATTCACCGCGCCCGTCTCCCTCCGGCATCTCGTTCTCCCGACACCGCCCGGAATCGCCCGGCACCGCCCGGAATCGCCCGGCACCGCCAGAAATAGCCCGGCATCGCCCGGCATCGCCCGGTCGCGCGGCGTTGCGGTAGCATCTGTCCCTGTATCCCCCGCGTTCCCGTCGCCCGGCTTTCCCGGGTTTTTTCGTCGTCCTGGTCGTTCTCGTCGTCTCGTTCCAACCCGCAGATCCGATCCCCGCCAACGCGCATGGGCAAACCAATGACGGAAGCCGGCGGTCCACCGCCATACGACGCCCCGCCGGTCGCGGATGCCGCCAGCGGCCGCCGCTGGGCCTGGCTGCCCGCCCAGGGCGGGTGGGGCTACTACACGCTGCTGGGCGCCATCGGGGTGCTGGTGCTGGGCCCGCTGGGCGGGATCGCCGCGGCCTATATGAACTTCTCGCTCGGGTTCTTCGTGGGCGGGCAGGTGCTGGCCGGCATCCTCGGCTCGACCATCACCTACGGCTACGGCGCGGATGGCCGCCACGGCGCCAACTATATCCAGACCATCGCCGCGTCGGTCGCCGGCATGAGCGGCATGGCCGTGGTGATCCAGGCGATGACGTGGCTGGGCCTGCCGGAGCCGCCGCTGTGGCAGCTGATCCTGTACATGCTCTGCGTGGGCATGTTCGGCGTGGGCGTGGGCATGTTGTATACGCCGGTCCTGGTGGACCGCCTGCAACTGACGTTCCCGTCGGGGCTGGCGGTGGCCAATATCCTGCGCGCGCTGACCGATCCGGTGCTGCTGCGGCACTCGGTGTCGCGCCTGGCCGGCGGCACGCTGCTGGGCATCGCGTGCGGCGTCGGCGCGGCGCGCGTGGCGCGGCTGGCGGCCATCGATCTGTCTGCCTCCACCTTTGGCGCTGGCATGATCGTGGGGGCGCGGATCGGGCTGGCGGCGCTGGTGGCGGGTCTCGCGGGCCAGGCGCTGGTGCCTTACTTCGTCTCGATCGGCTGGCTGGCACCGGGCGATCCGTTCCGCAAGATCACCTTCCTGATCGCGCTCGGCATGATCATGGGCGCGGCGCTGGTCGATATCTCCCTGATCCTGCGCCGGGCCTTGCGCCAGGCCCGGGCCGCACCCGGCGCGCGGCTGGCTGCGCAAGGGCGCGGCGCCTCATGGCGGCTGCTGGCGTGGGTGGTGTTCTGGGGGGCGGCCATCGTCGCGGTGGGCTCGGGCCTGCTGCACCAGCCGGCGGGCTACCTGCTGCTGGCGGTGGTGCTGGTGTTCGTGTTCGCGATGGTCAATGGCATCTCGGTCGGCATGGTGGACCAGAACCCGATTTCCTCGGCCTTCGTGCTGTCGGTGATCCTGATGGCGGCGCTCGGCCTGAAGGATCCGCAGGTGGGGCTGATCGCGGCGACGGTGCTGCTGGTCTCCACCAGCCAGGCCTGCGACATGCAGCAGGACCGCTCCACCGGGTGGCGCCTGGGCACGGACCGTACCGTCCAGTTCCGTTTCCAGGTGGCCGGGATCGTGGCCGGCGCGGTGCTGGCGGTGCTGTTCGCGCGGCTGTTCATGCGCGCCTATCCCGAGCTGGCGCTGGACCAGACGGTGCTGGCGGCGGACGCGCAGCCGCACCGCTGGGCGTCCGCCATGACCTACAAGATCGTCGGCGCGCTGCGCGGGCTGGCGCAGGACCTGCCGCACCAGCGGCTGGCGGTGGCGATCGGCATGGGCATCGGCCTGGCCACGGCGGTACTGCGGCTGCTGGTCCGGTCGTGGCCGGCGTACCGGCGCTTCGTCGATGGGGGCGGGCGGGGCAGGGCGGTGGATTTCCTGGTGGATACGGTCTTGCTGCCTTCGCCCTATGCGTCGTCGTTCGGCGGCTTCGTGAACCTGCCGACTTCGGCCTGGTTCGCCGCCGGCGGCGTGGTGGCCAGCGTGGCCAACGGCCTGCCGGGACGCCGCGGCGCGGCGGATCCGTTGCCGCAGGACATGAGCACGACCTCGCTGCTGGGCGGCGGGCTGATCGCGGGCGACGCGCTGGCCGCGGTGGGGCTTGGCATCGCCGGCCTGCTGTTCACGGCGATGGCGTGAGCGCCGCCCGGTTCGCCGGGGCGCCGACTTTAGCGTTTTCGCAGCCGATCTGAATTTTTTCCCTGCCATGGCCCCGTGCGGGCGGGCCATGGCCGTTGTGGCGCAGAATGACCGCAGGCGCCCGCCGGGACCGCGCCGGACTGGAGGGTCTTGCACAATGACAGTGGACTCCCAGACTTCCAGGAGCCCAGCCGGATGAACAGCCATCAGAATGCCCGACTCACCTTCTGCCGACGACTGGAGATGGTCCAAGACATTACCGAACATGGCCTGAGCGTGCCCGAAGCGCGGCCGCCCACGGCGGGCGCCGACCACCATTGAGCATGCCCGGGACCGCGCGCATCTGCATTGCGCGCATGGCGGTGCCTGGCAAGCCGGTTCCTGGAGATGGGCGATGTTGATGGTTTGCCTGATCGCGCTACCGCTGCTGGCGGCGATGCTGGTACTGCCGGCGCGCCGCCATGCGCGCGTGCTGGCCGCACCCATCGTGGCAGGCGCGCCGCTGGCGGGCCTGGCGCTGCTGCTGGGCATGGGCGGGCAGGCGCTGGACGGCGGCGTGATCGCGTGGCGCCAGCCCTGGCTGGAAGAGATCGGCCTGAACCTCAGCCTGCGCCTGGATGGGCTGTCCTATCTGTTCGCCCTGCTGGTGCTCGGCATCGGGCTGCTGGTCATCCTGTACGCGCGCTACTACCTGCCGCGCGGCGAATCGAGCGCGCGTTTCTTTGCCTTGCTGCTGCTGTTCATGGCGGCCATGCTGGGCGTGGTGCTGTCCTCCAACCTGCTGTTGCTGGCCGTGTTCTGGGAAATGACCAGCATCGTGTCGTTCCTGCTGATCGGCTTCTGGTCCTATCGCGCCGACGCACGCAAGGGCGCGCGCATGGCGCTGACCGTGACCGGCGGGGGTGGCCTGGCGCTGCTGGCCGGCGTGCTGCTGCTGGGGCATATCTGCGGCAGCATGGAGCTGTCGGATGTGCTGGCCCAGGCCGGCACCGTGCAGCACCACCCGCTGTATGTGCCGATGCTGGTACTGATCCTGCTGGCGGCGTTCACCAAATCGGCGCAGTTTCCATTCAATTTCTGGCTGCCGCACGCCATGGCCGCGCCCACGCCGGTGTCGGCCTACCTGCATTCCGCCACCATGGTGAAGGCCGGCGTGTTCCTGCTGGCGCGGCTCTATCCGGTGCTCGACGGCAGCAACTGGTGGTTCTACCTGGTCAGCCTGACCGGGCTGGCCACGCTGGTGGCGGGCGCCGCCATGGCGCTGTTCCAGCGCGACCTGAAGGGCCTGCTGGCGTATTCGACCATCAGCCACCTCGGCCTGATCACGCTGCTGTTCGGGCTCGATACGCAGCTGAGCACGGTGGCCGCGTTGTTCCACATCATCAACCACGCGGTGTTCAAGGCTTCGCTGTTCATGGCCGCGGGCATCATCGACCACGAGACCGGCACGCGCGACCTGCAGCTGCTGCGCGGGCTGCGCCGCTACATGCCGCACACCGCGCTGCTTGCCATCGTGGCTTCGCTCTCGATGGCGGGCGTGCCGCTGTTCAACGGCTTCCTGAGCAAGGAGATGTTCTTCGGCGAGACCCTGGCGCAGGGCCTGCTCGGCGACTTCAACTGGGTYATCCCGGCGGCGGCGACGCTTGCCGGGGCATTGACGGTGGCGTATTCGCTGCGCTTCAGCTACGGGGTGTTCTTCGACGGCAAGCCGGACGCCTTGCCGCACTACCCGCCGCACGAGCCGCCCCGGTCCATGAAGATCCCGGTCGAGGTGCTGGTCGTGACCTGCCTGGTGGTGGGCCTGTTCCCCGCCTATACGGTCGGCCCGCTGCTGGCGGCAGCGGCGCTGGCCACACTGGCCGCGCCGCTGCCGGACTACAGCCTGAGCCTGTGGCACGGCGTGAACCTGCCGCTGCTCATGAGCCTGGTCTCGATGGCGGCCGGCACGGCCTTCTTCATCCTGCGGCGCGGCGCCTTCCACCGCTATCACGCGCGCATCGCGCATCTCAGCGCGCGCGATGTGTTCGAGGCCGGCATTGCCTGCATCGCGCGGGCCGCCGGGCGTCTCGCGGCCGTGTTCGAGAACGGTTCGCTGCAGGCATACCTTGCCTGGATGCTGGCCGCGATGCTCGGCATCCCCGCGCTCCTCTTGGCCGACCTCGACACGCTGGCCGGCCCGCTGCCGCCGACGCCGCCCGACAGCGTCACCCTCGGCGGCATGGGCCTGCTTGCCTTGTCGGCCATCGGCGTGGCGATCGCCCGCCGGCAGCGCCTGAACGCCCTGATCCTGCTGGGCGCCTGCGGGCTGCTGGTGACGCTGGCGTTCGCACGTTTCTCGGCGCCCGACCTGGCGCTGACCCAGGTGTCCGTGGAGGTGGTGACCATCCTCTTGCTGGTGCTGGCGCTGTACTTCCTGCCGGTAGACCGGCCCGAGGCCGCCAGGCCGCTGCGGCATGTCCGCGACGCCGTGCTCGCGCTGGGCGGCGGCGCGCTGGCCGCGGTGCTGGCTTACGCCGTCATGACGCGCCCCTACGATTCGATTGCCTCCTTCTTCGTCGACAACAGCGTGAGCGGCGGTGGCGGCCACAACGTGGTCAATGTGATCCTGGTGGATTTCCGCGGCTTCGATACCCTGGGCGAGATCTGCGTGCTGCTGGTCGCCGGCCTGGGCGTGCACGCCATGCTCAAGGGGCTGAGGCTGGCGGCGCCGCCGGCAGGGCCCAACGGGCTGCCATGGTCGGGCCAGAGCCATCCGCTGCTGCTCGCCATCCTGGCCAGGTTGATGCTGCCGCTGACCATGATGGTGGCGGTGTTCATGCTGCTGCGCGGGCATAACCTGCCGGGCGGCGGATTTGTCGCCGCGCTGGTCACGGTGGTGGCCTTGTTGCTGCAATACGTGGCGAGCGGCGTGCTGTGGACCGAAGCCCGCATCGCGCTGAACCACCGTGCGCTGGCGGGCGGCGGCATCCTGCTCGCGGGGCTGACCGGGCTGGGCAGCTGGGCCTTCGGCTATCCGTTCCTGACCACCGCCTTTGGGCATTTCCACGTGCCGCTGCTGGGCGAGGTCGAGCTTGCCACCGCCATGCTGTTCGACCTTGGGGTGTATTTCACGGTGGTCGGCACCACGCTGCTGATCGTGTCGCACCTGGGCGTGCGCGACAAGCGCGCCGGCCAGGCAAGCCAGGCAGGCGCCGGGGAGGGCACGTAATGGAGGCGGCCTACGCATGCACGATCGGCGTCCTGATGGCCAGCGGCCTCTACCTGCTGCTGCGCGCGCGCACGTTTACCGTGGTGCTGGGGCTGGCGCTGGTTTCCTACGCGGTGAGCCTGTTCCTGCTGGGCATGGGCCGGCTGGCGACCGGCAAGCCGGCGGTGATCGCCGCCGGCGCGCAGTATGCCGATCCGCTCCCGCAGGCCCTGGTGCTCACGGCGATCGTCATCGGCTTTGCGATGACCGCGTTCGCGGCGGTACTGGCGCTGCGCTCGCTCGGGATCTCGGGCAGCGATCATGTCGATGGCCAGGAGCCGGACGGGGAGCCCGACGCATGAGTGCCGCCCCGCCGCTGCCGATCCTGCTTGTGGTCCTGCTGCCGATGTTCGCCGGTGGCCTGCTGGCCGCCGGCCCGGCCCGCTGGAGCGGCGCGTGGCGGGCCCTGAACATCGTCGCCACCTTGCTCTTGCTGCCGCTGGCTTGTGCCCTGGTGTGGCACGCCGCCAGCGGCGCCATCGAGGTCTACAGCCCCGGCAACTGGCCCGCACCCTTCGGCATCGTGCTGCAGCTCGACCGCCTGGGCGCCATGATGCTGTTGCTCACCGCGGTGCTGGCTTCGGCGGCGGCGGTGTGCGCCGGGCGCGGCGACGCGCGCCTCGGCCGGCATTTCCACGCGCTGTTCCAGTTCCAGCTGATGGGCCTCAACGGCGCCTTCCTGGCAGGCGACCTGTTCAATCTCTTCGTCTTCTTCGAGATATTGCTGATCGCCTCGTATGCCTTGCTCGTGCATGGCGGCGGCCGCGCGCGCATCGGCGCCGGGCTGCACTATGTGCTGCTGAACCTGGCGGGGTCGGCGTTCTTCCTGATCGCGGTCGGCGTGCTGTACGGCCTGACCGGCACCCTGAACATGGCGCACATGGGCTTGCGCCTGGCTGGCCTCGAGCCCGGCGCCATGCCGCTGGCAACGGCCGCCGCGGCCATGCTGATGCTGGTGTTTGCGCTCAAGGCGGCGCTGTTTCCGATGGCCTTCTGGCTGCCCCGGGCCTACGCCAGCGCCACGGGCTCGGTGGCCGCGCTGTTCGCCATCATGAGCAAGGTCGGCCTCTACGCCATGCTGCGTTGCGCGGCGCTGGTGTTCGGTGCGCCGGACGGCATGCTGGCCGCGTTCATGCACGACTGGATCTGGTCGCTGGGGCTGGCGACCATGGCCTTCGGGGCGGCCGGGGCGCTGGCCGCGCAGGGCCTCAAGTCGCTGACCGGCTACCTCGTGCTCGCATCGGTGGGGTTGCTGGCCGCCGGCATATCGATGCAGACCGGGCCGGCGTGGAGCGGCGCGCTGTATTACCTGCTCAGCACCACGCTGTGCACGGCGGCCCTGTTCCTGCTGGCGGACGCGCTGGAGCCGGCGCCGGCGAAGGCGGCCCCGGCCGTGGTCCAGCCGTCGCGGCTGGCCGGGGTGCTGTTCCTGGTCGGCGCGGTGGCGGCGATCGGGCTGCCGCCGCTGTCCGGCTTCATCGGCAAGGTCATGGTGATGCGCAGCACGCCGCTGGCCAGCGCGGCCGTGCTATGGCCGGTCATCCTGCTGTCCAGCCTGGCGCTGCTGGTCGCGGTGAGCCGCACCGGTACGCGCCTGCTGTGGCGCCTGCCGCAGCAGGCGGCGGAGCGGCACGCCAGCGTCCACCGCCAGGCGCCGGACCGATGGAAGCTGGCTTGCTGCGCGTTCCTGCTGGGCTGCAGCGTGGCGCTGGTGGTGTTCGCGCTTCCGCTGCACCAGTACCTGGCCGCCACCGCCACCCAGCTGTTCGACCGTGCTGCCTACCTGCGCGCGGTGCTGCCTGCCGGGAAGGGCTAGGCGCATGCGCACGCTGGCCCGGCGCCTGTTCCCCCATCCCTGGCTCAGCCTGGTGCTGCTGGCCGCGTGGCTGCTGCTGTCCAACAGCGCGTCGCCCGCCAGCTGGGTGCTGGGCGCCTTGCTGGGCTGGGCCATCGCGCTGCGCGTCGGCCAGCGGCTGTGGCTGCGGCCGGTGCGGCTGGCCCGCCCGGGGCTGCTGCTGCGGCTGGCGGGACATGTACTGATCGATATCGTGGTGGCCAATGTGGAAGTAGCCATGCTGGTGCTGGGCCCGGTAGCGCGGCTGCGTCCGACGTTCATCGTGGTGCCGCTCGACGTCGAGCATGAACTGGCGCTGGCCATGCTGATCAGCATCGTCTCGCTCAGTCCCGGCACGCTGTGCGCCGAACTCAGCGACGACCGCCGCCGCCTGCTGGTCCATGTGCTCGACCTCGACGACGAGGCCGCGCTGGCAGCACTGATCAAATCGCGCTACGAAGCGCCCCTGCGGGAGATATTCGCATGCTTGCCATCGTGATACCGGTAGCCCTGGCCATCCTTGGCCTGGCCTTCGTGCTGACCTTCATCCGCCTGGTGCGCGGCCCCAGCTTGCCGGACCGCATCGTGGCGCTCGATACGCTCAATATCAATGCGATCGCCCTGATCATGGTGCTCGGTATCTGGCTGCATTCGGCGCTGTTCTTCGAAATCGCCCTGCTGATCGCCGTGATGGGCTTTATCGGCACGGTCGCGCTGACCAAGTACCTGCAGCGCGGCGACATCATCGAACTCAAGTGAGCGGAGCAAGGGAGACGTCATGAGCGCCGTTGCCGAGATCGCCACCTGCGTGCTGCTGCTGGTGGGCAGTGTCTTCACCCTGGTCGGGGCGTTCGGCCTGTTCCGGCTGCCCGATTTCTACATGCGCCTGCACGGGCCGACCAAATCGACCACGCTGGGCGTGGGGAGCATCGTGGTGGCGTCGGTGGTGTGCTTCAGCACCGGGGGCGACGGGCTGAGCCTGCACGAATTGCTGATCACGGCCTTCCTGTTCCTCACCGCGCCGATCAGCGCGCATATGCTGGCCAAGGCGGCCATGCAGCAGCGCCTGCCGGTGGACCCGCGCACGCGCGGGCGGCCATGGGAAGCGCAGGGCGGCGCATCGGCAGGGGACGCCGACGGGGCTTCCTAGTTGGCTCTCCGGTTGCGCCCGCGGGCGCTGACTCAGCCTTGTTCCCAGGCGCTGCACCAGCCGGCGGCCGCCACCTGCTTGTCGCCGAACAGCACGCAACTGCCGGCGGCAGGGCTGCTGCCTTCCTGGAACAGCTGGCAGTTGGCGCAAGTCTGGCTGGCCGCGTGCCTGGGGTACCTGGCCTGGTCCACCTTGCGGGTGTCCGCCTTGTACCCGAGGCTGACGGCCTGCGGGTCTTTCTCGTCGAGCACGGGGGATGCCGCGTGCGCGGCGGCGCTGGCGCCAAGGCCCGCCACCACGGCCAGCGGCACGGTCTTCAGGAACTGACGGCGGGTCGACATGCTGTTTCCTTTTCTGGCAAGAGGAACTGGTTGCGGCCGGTGCCCGGATCTGTGTCTTGCGGGGAAGGCAGCGGCGCGCGCTGTGGATTGTGGCACAGCGCACGCCGCCCGGCCCGCCGACGGTGCAATGGCTTGCGGCGCCACATCTGTGGCAAACTCGGCGCTACTTTTTCCGATCGTCATCCCGCCCCTTCCACACCCATGACTTCTGCCTCCAATACCAACACCCTGCGGCAAGCCCTGCAGGAGCCGTTGCCGCTGCAACTCGCGCCGCTGATGGGCACCGGGTTCATCGATCGCGGCGAGGGCAACCGCTTCGCGATCTATACCGAGCCGCCCGAGGCCCCGGGCCGTGACGAGGTGCTGGGGAGGCTGCGCGGCCTGCTGGCCGCGCAGAGCGACGCCGAGGCCAGCGGCGAGGTGCTCGACAGCGAAGACTGGGAGCCGGGCCAGGCCTTCGAGATGGACATGGAGAGCGACGACGTGTGCGGCCAGGTGCTGTTCTACCGCCTGATCCTCGCGCACGACCTGGATCCGGCGGGCTATTGCGCCTTCGAAATCAATGCCGACGAGACCGGCGTGGTCTTCGTCACCCTGGTGGAATCCTGGATCCGCCCGCAATACCAGTCCCTGGGCGCGCAGCGCGGCTTCGTGCTGCAGATGGCCAATGCCGTCCATGCGGTGCTCGCGGAACTCGACGCGCGCTTGCAGCAGGCCGGTGAACACAGCGTCTCGCTCGAAGTGCTGCTGGGCCTGGAGCAGGAATCCACCGATGGCAGCGCGGTGCTGCAGTCGCTCGGGCAGACCCTGCGCGCATGGACCGGCGCCTCGGCGGCAAGCGATGCCGAGCGCCAGCCGCTGGGCATCGCCGCGGTGAATGTCTCGGTCATTTCTGCCAGTTCGCAGGAATAGACGCGGAACTGTCGCGGAACCGTCGGGGAACTGTCGGGGAACGGCCAGGCTGGCACCGTGCAGGTGCGGCCCGGTCGCACGGAACCCGGCCTGATCCCCGTGCACCCGCTGGCCAGCCCGCTCAGGCCACGCCCAGCAGCGATTTCGGTTCCATGAAGGCTTCCAGGCCAAACGTGCCGTATTCGCGGCCGATGCCCGATTGCTTGAATCCCCCGAACGGTGCGGCGGGCTCGTGGGCCAGCGTGTTGACCAGCACGCGGCCGGCCTCGATGCGCTGCGCCACCGCGCGGGCGCGGGCGGCATCCGACGACAGCACATAGGCCTGCAGGCCGTAGCTGGTGTCATTGGCGATGGCGATGGCCTCCT
This sequence comes from Cupriavidus sp. 05N40, assembly GCF_056397305.1. NCBI lineage: Bacteria > Pseudomonadati > Pseudomonadota > Betaproteobacteria > Burkholderiales > Burkholderiaceae > Cupriavidus > Cupriavidus sp. 05N40. The sequence continues at coordinate 21,766 of NZ_JBFTND010000012.1, read as the reverse complement.
CGGTGTCGCCGTAAGGCAGGATCGACAGGACCGGGCCGAAGATCTCCTCGCGCGCGATGGTCATGTCATTGCGCACGCCGCTGAACACTGTCGGGCGCACGAACCAGCCCTTGCCCGCGCCTTCGGGCCGGCCCTCGCCGCCGGCCAGCAGCCGCGCCCCTTCTTCGATGCCGATGCGGATGTAGCGCTGCACGCGCTGCCATTGCTTTTCGCTCACCATCGGGCCGATGGCGGTGCCGGGGTCGCGCGGGTCGCCGCTGCGGGTGCGGGCCACCTCCGCCACCACGGCCGCCTCGAACTCGTCCAGCCGCGCGCGCGGCACCAGGATGCGCGTGCCGGCAACGCAGGCCTGGCCGCTGTTCATGAAGCCGGCCTGGAGCGCCAGCGGCACGGCATGCGCCAGGTCGGCATCGTCGAGCACCAGCACGGGCGACTTGCCGCCAAGCTCCAGCGTGACGCGCTTGAGCGTGTCGGCGCCGACGCGCAGGATGGTCTTGCCGACAGCGGTGGAACCCGTGAACGATACCTTGGCCACATCGGGATGCGCGCTGATCTCGGCGCCCACGGTGTCCCCGCGCCCGGTCACGATGTTGAACACGCCGGGTGGAAGGCCCGCCTCATGCAGCGCCTCGGTGACGATGCGGGTCTGGATGGCGCTCATCTCGCTGGGCTTGATCACGGCGGTGCAGCCCGCCGCCACGGCTGCGGCCAGCTTGCCGCAGATAAAGCCGCCGTTGCTGTTCCATGGCGTGATCAGCCCGGCCACGCCAAGCGGCGTCATGACCACTTCCGCCGTGCCCATGGTGCGCCGGAACGCATAATCCTCCAGCACTTTGGCGGCTTCCAGCAGGACGCTGGAGGCGTGCTGCGCCATCCAGCGCCCGCGCGATACCGGCGCGCCATATTCTTCGACGATGGCCTCGAAGAGTTCGTCTTCGCGCGCCAGCATCGCGGCGTGCATGCGCCGCAGCCAGCCGATGCGCTCGGCCTTGGTGGTTTGCGAAAAGGCGGGAAAGGCCCGCCTGGCGGCGGCGATGGCGCGCCGGGCATCTTGCGCGTCGGCCAGCCGCACCTGGCCGATGACCTCGGCGGTGGCGGGATTGAAAAGGTCGAACCACTCTTCACCGTGCGGGGTGACGAAGGCGCCGTCGATGTAGATCTGATCGATGCGATGCATGAAGACTCCGGGAATGCGCAGGACGCGTAGCAACATGGGCTCAACGATAAGCCCTGCTAATTAGCCGGTCTAGCCATATAATTTCGCATGGACTGTTGAACAGATTGGGATAATGCAGACATCGGGACTCAGTGAACTCGAAGGCGTGATCGCCGTGGCGCGCCTGCGCAGTTTTCGTGCCGCGGCGACGGAGCTGGGCGTTTCCACCTCGGCGCTGAGCCACGCCATTGCCGCGCTGGAGGCGCGCATCGGCGTGCGGCTGTTTCATCGCACCACGCGCAGCGTCTCGCTGACCGAGGCCGGCGCGCAGTTCGTCGACGGCGTTGCGCCTGCGCTATCGACGATCCGCGGCGCGATGGAGCAGGCGGGCAGCTTTCGCGATACGCCCTCCGGCACCTTGCGTATCAATACCGCGGTGGGTGCCGCCCTGCAGGCGATGCCGTTGTTCATGGCCTTCCTGCGCCGTTATCCGGAGATGAAGCTGGATATCGTCACCGAAGGCCGCCTGGTCGATATCGTGGTGGCCGGCTTCGATGCCGGCATCCGCCTTGCCGAGAGCCTGCCGCTGGACATGGTCGCGGTGCCGCTGGGGTCGCCGCAGCGTTTTGCCGTGGTGGGCAGCCCGGCTTACTTCGCCGCCAATCCGGTGCCGCGCACGCCCGCCGACTTGCTCGCGCACAGCTGCATCCGCACGCGCATGCCAAGCGGCGCGCTCTACCGCTGGGAATTCGCGCGCCATGGCGAATCGATGAGCATCGATGTCCAGGGCGCGCTGACGCTGGACGATGCCTCGCTGATGCTCGAGGCGGTACGCACAGGCCTGGGGCTGGCCTATCTGACCGAATGGAATGTCGCCGCGGACCTCGCCGCGGGCACCTTGCAGCGGGTGCTGGAAGACTGGACGCCACCGTTTGGCGGCCTGTGCCTGTATTACCCCAGCCGCCGCCATGTGCCGGCGGGATTACGCGCACTGATCGAGATGATCCGGGAGGACGCAGGGTCCGCGCCAACGCAGCGCGCGATGCCGGCCTGGCGGGGAACGGTGGGAAGTCACACCAAGCCCTCCGAGCCTGAAGTGCCTGAGCAGGCTGGAGAGCCCGGAGACTCTGGCGACGCTGGAGAACCCGGCGAGGACGCGAAGGCGCGCAAGAAAAGCCAGAGACAAGGCTAAAGCCGGGCGAGGGCGGCAAACCTAGCCCTCCACCCCGCGCGGATCTCCGCCATAGCTGTTGCGCGAGCGGACCTGGCCGTCCTGCCCGTGGATCAGCAACTCGACGCGTTCGCGCTGTGCATCGCGCGTGCCAGCCTCGATGGCATCCTCTTGCGAGTCGTGATGCGAGTCGGCATACCTGGCCCCTTCGTGGATCACGTCCCATCCGTTGCCGTGGGGGACGACGTGGATATTGCGGACTGTCATCTCGATCTCCTGACTGTTTCTCCTGACTATTGCCTGGTTGCCGGCGTGGTACCTGGCCAGGGCATACCTGCATTCTGGGTCGCCCTGGCAGGCATGGCAATCGGGGACCGTCTGACACGTGGCGGTGCCGGGGCCACCCGTGTGCCCTGGAGCCGACCCGGGTCAGCGCGCCGGAAGGCGCAGCCTGTCAGGCAGTTGCATGCAGGGCACCCGGCCGCGCCGGATCTCTATGTGCGACGTCCTCCAGTACAACGGCGATCTGCCGGACGATGACGTCCATCGCGGTTCCCGGGCCGAACATGCGGCGCACGCCGAGTCCGAGCAGCATGCGCGCATCGCCGTCGGGCACGATGCCGCCGGCAAAAACGGGGGTTTGCAACTGCCTGGCCCGCAGCGCCTGCAGCAGGCGGGGCAGCAGCGCGAGATGCGCGCCGGCCAGCGTGGAAACGCCCACGGCGTCGAAGCTGCCGCGTGCCACTTCGGCGGCCACCTCTTCCGGCTGCTGGAAAAGCTGGCCGAGCGTGACCGAGAAGCCGGCGTCTGACAGCGCCGCGGCAACGGCCTTCGCGCCGCGGTCGTGCCCGTCCAGCCCCAGCTTGGCGACCAGGATGCGCGGCGCCCGGCCCAGCCGCGCGCCCAGCGCCCGCACCCGCGCGACGGCCTGCTCCCAGGCCGCATCCCCGGCGCGCGCGCCGCCATACTCGCCTTCGGCAAAGACGGGGCTGGCCCGGTGGCGCGGCCACGCCTGCTCCAGCGCGGCGGTGCATTCGCCCACCGTGGCGCGGCAGCGCATGGCGTCGACGCTGAGCGCGAGCAGGTTGCCGCCGCCGTCGCGGGCTGCCGCCGTGAGGGCGGACAAGGCGCGCTGCAGCGCCGCCGGATCGCGGCTTGCCCTCAGCGTGGCCAGGCGCTGCGCCTGCGCGCCCAGCACCGCGCGCCCGTCCACCGCGAAGCAGGCCGGCGCCTCATCCGGCGCCTCGAACTGGTTGACGCCGATGATGGCCTGATGGCCGGCATCGATGCGGGCCTGGGTGCGCGCGGCGCTGCGCGCGATCATGGCGTGCACCCAGCCGGATTCGAGCGCGGCGAGCACGCCGCCGCGCGCCCGGATCTGCGCCATCAGCGCGCGTGCCTGGTCGGCCACGTCGCGGGTCAGCGACTCCATCATGTAGGAGCCGGCCCACGGGTCGGCCACCTCGCACAGGCCCATCTCGCGCTGCAGGATGAGCTGGGTGTCGCGCGCCAGGCGCGCGGCGTCGGCGCCGGGCAGCGCCAGCGCTTCGTCATAGGCATTGGTATGCAGCGACTGCGTGCCGCCGAATACCGCCGCCATCGCCTCCACCGTGGTGCGCACCACATTGTTCTGCGGCTGGCGCGCGGTGAGCGACCAGCCCGAGGTCTGGCAGTGCATGCGCAGCGCGCCGGCGCGCGCACTGGTGCCGCCGGCGGCCTGGATGATCTCCCACCACAGCAGGCGCGCGGCGCGCAGCTTGGCGATCTCCAGGTAGAAGTCCTTGCCGACGCCGAAGAAGAAGCTCAGCGTGCCGCAGAATGCGTCCACGCCGATGCCGCGCTCGCGGATGGCCTCGACATAGGCCTGGCCATTGGCCAGCGTCAGCGCCAGTTCCAGCACCGGGTCGGCGCCGGCCTCCTGGAAGTGGTAGCCGGAGATCGACATGCCGTTGAAGCGCGGCACGTGCCGGGCCAGCCAGGCCACCACGTCACCGGCGATGCGCATGGACGGCGCCGGCCCGAAGATCCAGGCGTTGCGGACCATGTACTCCTTGAGGATGTCGTTCTGGATGGTGCCGCTCAGGCGCGCCAGCGGCACGCCGCTTTCTTCTCCGGCCACCAGGAAGGCAGCCAGCACGGGCAGCACCGCGCCGCTCATGGTCATCGAGACCGAGACGCGGTCCAGCGCAATGCCCTCGAACAGCCGCTTCATGTCTTCGACCGAATCGATCGCCACGCCGGCCATGCCGACATCGGCCTGCGCCAGCGGGTGGTCCGAGTCGTAGCCGCGGTGGGTGGGCAGGTCGAAGGCCACGGTTGACGTTGCCGTGGAAGAACAGGTCGCGCTGCGATACCGCCGGCGGCTCGTCGAATCGTTGCCATTGCCATTCGGCGCGGTCGACGATGGCCTGGAAGCTGGCGAAGTAAAGCAGGTCGGCGCCGTTGAAGTCGGTGTACGGGCAGGGCAGGTACTCGGCCGTATGGCGCGCGGGCGCCGTGTCCTGCGCCAGCCCAAGGTGCGCGCCCCAGTCGGCGGCGCGGAAGCGTTTGGCCAGGCTTGCCATCTCGGTGGCCTGCGCCAGCGGCGCCTCGGCCGCGGGGCCGAAGGCGGCGCGCACCACCGAGCGGTTGTCGCGCTCGCGCTCGCGGCGGATGAAGGTGGACATCATCGATACCTCGGCGCGGCGCGCGTCGCCCGCCATGACGCGGTGCGTGCTGTGGTGGCGCGCGCCGGTCACGCGCTGGAGCCCGGTGTCGATGGCGAACGCCGCATGCTCGCCCATCGTCTCCAGCGCGGCCTCGCGCACGCGGATCGCCAGGAAGGCGGCGTAGGACTTGTGGCCGCCGGCGTCGCGGAACTCGGGCACGGGCTGCCCGGCCAGCGCCGCGAGGCCCTGCCAGTGCAGGTCCCCGCAGGTCTTCAGCAGCCAGTTTTCCGACAGGCCCGTGTACGACAGTTGCGGCATGCCCGCCACGTAGCGGGTGCGAGCGCGGTGCATGTCAGGCGGCCAGGGCTTCGCTGGCCAGCGAGGCGCGCACCTGGCCAGCCAGGTGCTCGGCATCGCGCGCGATGCCCGAGAAGCGGCCCGATCCCCAGGTATGGAGCCAGGGCAGGCCCAGGAAGTACAGGCCGGGCTGGGCGGTGACGCCGCGCACGTGGCCGGGGTAGCCGCGGCCGTTGAAGACCGGCGCTTCCAGCCAGCTGAAATCCGGGCGGAAGCCGATGCACCAGATGATGGTGCCGATGCCCGCGCTGGCCAGATCCAGCGCGGTACGCTCCGCGGCGGGCTGCCATACGGGCTCGTAGATGCTGGCCGGCGGCGCAGCGATGCCATGCTTCTCGATGTACTTGTCGATGCCGGCGTTGATGCGGTTGTAGGTGTCGTCGGCGTCCTGCAGGTTGGCCGCCAGGTCGGGCGCGAAGTGCAGCCTGCCGTCGCGGTAGTCCTGCAGCAGCCCGTACAGCTCCATGCCCTCGGTGGCGAACTTGCGCAGGTCGATGTCGCGGCCGCCGTCGCGCCCGGTCACATAGTGGTTGGTGTTGTCGCGCACGCCTTCGCGCAGCGGATGTTCCTGCACCGGCATGTCGTAGTACTGCATGTCGGCGAGCCAGTCCACTACGTCGCGGCCGCGGTAGAAGCGCGCGCAACGCGGTGCCTCGCCCACGGCCAGGTAAACATCGCGCCCCGCCAGGTGAAGGTCTTCGGCGATCTGCGCGCCCGACTGGCCCGAGCCCACCACCAGTACGCCGCCCGCGGGCAGCGCCTGCGGGCTGCGGTACTCGGACGACTGGATCTGGCGGATGCCGGCCGGCAGGCGCTCGGCCATGCGCGGCACGATGGGCGAGTGATAGCCGCCCGAGGCCACCACCACCTGGTCGGCGGTGAAGTCACCCTGCGAAGTCGAGACCTCGTAGCCGCCGCGCTCGCGCGGCCGGACGCGGCGCACCTCGGTGTGCTCCAGCACGGGGGCGTTCACCATGGCGATGAAGCCATCCAGGTAGGCGGTGATCTCGTCCTTCCTCATGAAGCCGTGGGGATCGTCGCCCTGGTAGGGGTAGCCGGGCAGGGCGCACTGCCAGTTGGGCGTGACCAGGCAGAAGGCGTCCCAGCGCTGCTTGCGCCAGGTGTGCGTGATGGTATTTTTTTCGATCACCAGGTGGTCGATGGCTGCCTGCTGCAGGTAGTAGCTCATGGACAGGCCCGCCTGGCCGCCCCCGACCACGATCACGCTGTAATGCTTTGCGGCGGCCCCGCTGGCCTGGCTTTGGCTGTGTGTGCTGGACATGATGGTTTTCCTTCTTGGCGTTCGGTGAGACGAAATCGGTGAGACGAAATCGATGAAATGAAATCGATGAAACGAAACTGCGGGTGCCGTATGTGGGGGCTATCGCCCGAAGCCGAGCACGCGCACGGTGGCGCCGGGCTGGGCCTGCCATCTGGCCGCGGTGGTCTCGATCTGGCCGAGCTGGTCCATGGCCGAGGAGCAGGCGTAGCCGTACCTGGCCATGACCCGCTCGGAGGCGCTGCCCAGGGCCTGCCGCGCGCGCGCCAGGAAGTCTTCCAGCGGATAGTCCTGCCCGGCGGCGAAGTACTCGGTGACGACGGAGGACGGCGAATAACAGGTAGCCTGGCTGTGGTCCGGCCATTGCACCCGGAAATGCGTGACTGGCATGGGTACTCCTTATGCGGTGAGCGGTTCCGCGTCGCGCGGAACGATGAAGGCGTCGCGGGCGAAGTCCCACAGCAAGGCGCGCTCGCCATGCCGCTTGACCTGCACCGTGCGCGAGGCGTCGATGGCGCCGATGTCCGCGCAGGCGATGCCGCGCGCGCCGAAGCGCGCGCTGACGGCCTGCACGTCCTGTTCGTCCACCGCCAGCAGGAAGCCATAGCTGGGGAAGGCCGTCAGCCAGCGCTGCATGTCCACGCCGGGCGGCATGGGAATGCGCGCCAGGTYGATGCTGGCGCCCACGCCGGAGCACTCCAGCAGCATCAGCGCCGTGCCGAGCGTGCCGGCCATGCTGATGTCCTTGGCGGCACCGCACAGGCCGTCCTCGGCCAGCGCGGGGAGGATCTCGAGATCGCCGCGCAGGCGTTGGGCCGGCGCCTCGGTGGAAGCGTTCCAGTAGGGATACGGCTCGACGAAGGCGCCGCGCAGGTCCACCGCCATCAGCAGGCGCTGGCCGGGACGCGCGGCGAAGCTCGACAGCAGGCGCGTGGCGCGGCCAAGGATGGCCACCGCGAGCTGGGCCTGGTCGCTGCGGGCATTGCTGTGTCCGCCGACGATCGGCACGCCATAGCGCGACGCCGCCGCGGCCATGCCCTTGAACACCTCGGCGGCGTCGGCCACGCCCTGGCTCCAGATCGCGTCGACCACGGCCAGCGGGCGCCCGCCCATGGCATAGACATCGCTGATATTGACCATGACCGCGCTGTAGCCGGCGAACCACGGCATGGTGCGGATAAAGTCGCTGACCATGCCTTCGATGGCGAACAGCAGATAGTCGTCGCCGTCGGCAATGGCGGCGCAGTCGTCGCCCACCGCCACGGCCTGTGCGAGGTCGCGCGCGCCGTTGGGCAGCGCGCTGCCCAGCGAGGAGAGCATGCCGGCGATATCGGTCTTGTGGCCGAAGCCGCGGCTGGCGCGCTGCGCCTGGACGAGTTCGTCGAGGGTCATCGTGCGGCCCTGCCTTCGGCGACGAAGCCTATGCGCGGCGTATGGCAGGGCGGATACATATTGAGGTMCGCCTRCATCAGGTGGTGCGGATGGCCCAGCAGCGTTTCCTCCGACAGCACGCTCCAGTGCAGGCGCCGGAACAGCGGCACGTTCTGGCTCTGCACGTGGGCCAGGAAGCGCTGGCAGCCCAGCGCGTTGGCACTGCTGACGGCCAGGCGGATCAGCGTGGCGCCGATCTTGCCGTGGCGGCGGAAGGCGGCGTCCACGGCCAGGCGCGAGCCGAACCACACGCCGGGCTCGCTCTCGTGGATGCGCACCGTGCCGACCACCTGGTCCGCCTGCCCGGGCCGGGACGCCACCGCTACCAGCAACTGGGCCACGTCATCGACGGCGTCGCGGTCGTCGCCGGCGAAGATGCCCTGCTCGTCGCAGAACACCGCCTGCCGCAGGCGGTAGGCCTGCTCGGCTTCCCAGGCTGCATCGGCCCAGCGCACGCGCAAGACGTCGGCGGCCGGCACTTCCACGCAGAGATCGGCTTTCATGCTGGCAATCCTTCGTAGGACGACAGCGACGAGCAGGCGCCGCACTTGCCGCAGCCGGCCTTGATGTCGGCCGAGCGCATGCCGGCCGCGCCGACCATCGCGCCCAGCGGCTGCAGCACCGACTTCATGAACTCGGGCGTGGGCGCGGGATGGTCTTCCAGCGGCGTGCCGGAGATCGGCACGAAGGGCACCACGAACGGGTAGACGCCGATGTCGAGCAGTTCGCGCGAGATCGACAGGATGGCCTCGGCGGTGTCGCCCAGGCCGGCCAGGATATAGGTGCTGACCTGGCCGCGCCCGAACACCGCTACCRCCGCCTTGAACGACTCCATGTAGCGGCTGATGGGCACCGAGGCCTTGCCCGGCATGATGCGCTCGCGCACGGCGGGCGTGACCACTTCGAGGTGCATGCCCAACGTGTCGATGCCGGCGGCGCGCATGCGGCCGAACCAGCGGTCGTCGTCGGGCGGCTCGCACTGCGCCTGGATCGGCAGGTCGACCGCGGCGCGGATGGCGAACGCGCTGTCGCACAGGATGCTGGCGCCGCGGTCCGGCGTGGGCGGCGTGCCGGTGGTCAGCACCATATGCTTGACGCCGTCGAGCAGCACGGCCGCGCGGGCCACCTCGGCCAGCTGCTCGGGGGTCTTGCGGGCGATGGTGCGCCCGGCCGCCAGCGATTGGCCGATCGAGCAGAACTTGCAGGTCTTGCGCCGGCTTTCATAGCGGATGCAGGTCTGCAGCACGGTGGTGGCCAGCACGTCGGCGCCGTGCAGCGTGGCGATGTGGGAGTAGGGGATGCCTTCCATGGTCTGCATCGCATAGAAGCGCGGCGCCTTCGGGAAGCTGATGCTGGCGATGGGGATGGTGCCGCGCGAGAGCTTCACCTCGCCCCGGGCATCCGGGGCGGAGGCCACGAACGGGGAGTCCCAGGCCGTGCTGGTATGCACCGGCACCATGATGGTCACGCCGTCGATGGTCACTGCCTTGTGGTCCGAAGGGCCCGCCCCGCCGCGGCGGCTGGCCGCGCCGGCACGGGGGTCTTCCAGGCGCATCCCGACAGATTGAAGCTCAGTCATCAACTGCCGGCTCGAGGCCGGCGTCGTCTCGCTGGAGTGCATGTTGGGTGCTCCCGTTGAAGTTGGCGAATGCGGTGCTCATGGCCGAAGCCATGGCCGAGGACGTGGCGGCCGGCCGGTCGTTGATGGCTAGGCTCAGCAGTTCGGGGCGCGCGTAGTGCCCCACCGAGTCCATCATGCGTTTGCGCTTGGTGATGAGCGACATGTCCAGGTCGGCGATCACCAGGCCTTCGCCTTCGCGCAGCGGCGTGGCGAGGTGCTGGCCTTCGGGCGAGATGATCGCGGTGTTGCAGCCGCCGCGCAGGGCCTTCTGCAGGCCCGGGTCGGTGGTCACCGAGGCAATCTGCTGCTCGGTCAGCCAGCCGGTGGCGTTGACCACGAAGCAGCCCGATTCCAGCGCGTGGTGGCGGATGGTGACCTCGATCTGCTCGGCGAAGACCGGGCCCACCAGCGAGCCGGGAAACTGGCTGCAATGGATTTCCTCGTGCTGGGTCATCAGCGCGTAGCGCGCCAGCGGGTTGTAGTGCTCCCAGCAGGCCAGCGCGCCCACGCGGCCGACGGCGGTGTCGGCGACCTTGAGACCGGCAGCGTCGCCCTGGCCCCAGATCATGCGTTCGTGGAAGGTTGGCGTGATCTTGCGGCGCTTGAGCACCAGGCGGCCATCGGCGTCGAAGATCAGCTGGGTGTTGTAGATGCTGCCGTGGTCGCGCTCGTTGACGCCGAGCACCACCACCATGCCGTGCCGGCGCGCGCGCTCGGCGACGGCGTGCGTGACCGGGCCGGGTACCACCACGGCTTGCTCGTACAGGCGCATGTGGTCGCTGCCGGACTGCACCGGCGGCCGCACGAAGGAGAAATACGGGTAATACGGCACGAAGGTCTCGGGGAAGACGATCAGTTGCACGCCTTCCAGGGCGGCCTTGTCGATCGCTTCGCAGACCTTGCCGAGCGTACCCTCGCCGTTCTCGAGGTCCGGGGAGATCTGGACCGCGGCCGCGCGCACGATGCGTTTCTGTGACATGGTGATACCCGCCTCTCTTTACTTAAACAGTCCAGGTGTCGACGATCAGTGCGTTCTCCTTGCGATGCAGGAGCCGGAGGTCGAGCACGTCGAGCGGGTTGATCGGGCGGATGCCTTCGATCAGCGAGGCTTCGCCGTGGCCGTACAGCGCTTGCAGCGCGAAGCGGCAGGCGTAGACCTTGCCGCCTTCGTCCATGAACTTGGTGAGCTGCTTGTTGAAGTTCAGGTGACCGGCGAAGGCTTCGTCGCCCAGCGTGGGGAAGCCGCGCTGCAGGCCGAGCGTGACGCCCGGGCCATACAGCAGGATCGAGGTCTCGAAGCCCTTGCGCTGCAGGCGGGTGGCCTGCAGCATGTTGACGAAGCCGATCGAGCCTTCGAAGGCCACGGTGTGGAAGGTGACCAGCGCCTTCTCGCCCCGCTCGGCTTTTACGTCCTCGAAGACCTTCTCTTCGTAGTCGACCAGGAAATCGCCCTTCTGGTGGGCCGGTTTGTTCACTGCGGGCATGTTTTGCTCCAATTCGTTGGTGGTTCAGTCGATCAAGCGATCCGTCGATCGATCGATCGGCCGGGGGGCCGACGTGGAGACTTGTGCAACCGGTATGCCATCCGCGCGGTCCAGCCATGCGATCAATCCGCGATCTGGCAGGCGCCGCCGGATTGATCGCATCGGTGATCGGCAACGCGGCGGCCGCGCAAGGTACTGCCGGCACCACTCGGGGCCGGGCGCGCGGCGCCGCAGGGATGCACCGGGTGGCGGCTTTGCGGCAATCGCGTGCGCTCAATCGGTGCAATCAGGCTCATTCGCGCACCATCATGTTGCGTATCCGGGTGCAATCAATATTGCATGGTGAATGCGATCACTTGTGCTAGCCTGAATGGCTGAATCCATATCGCGGAGTCCGTCTTGTCTGGCCTGACGAACCATTGGGAAAAGCGCATCGCGGAGAGCGCGAAGCCGGCCTATCTGATGATCCCGGAGCTGATCGAGGAGGCGCTTGCCAGCGGCCGCCTGCAGGCGCGGGACCGGTTGCCGGCCTTGCGCGACCTGGCCGACGCGCTGAAGCTCAACTACACCACCGTGGCGCGCGGCTACAACGAGGCGCGCAAGCGCGGCCTGATCGACACCAAGGCCGGCAGCGGCACCTATGTGCGCGGGCGCGCGCCGGCGCTGCCGCTGCGCGCGGGCACGGGCGCCGAGATGACGATGAACATGCCGCCGGAGCCGGCGGCGCTGGCCGCGCGGCTGCGCGAATCGATGACGCGCCTGATGGGGGCCACCGATCCCTATGCGCTGCTGCGCTACCAGGACTTCGGCGGCACGCCGGCCGACCGTGCGGTGGCGACCGGCTGGCTGCGCCGGCTGGTGCCGGCATGCAGCGCGGAGACCGTGCTGATCGCCCCCGGCATCCATAGCGCGCTGGTGGCGTTGCTGTCGCAGTTGTCGCGCCCCGGCCAGGCCATCTGCCTGGACACGCTGGCCTATCCCGGCATCAAGGCCATCGCCGCGCAACTCGGGGTGCAGCTGCTGGCCTTGCCCGGCGACGAAGAGGGGCCGCTCGCGCCGGCCTTCGAGGCGCTGTGCAAGGCGCAGAAACCCGCCGCGTTCTACTGCAATCCCACCTTGCAGAATCCGAGCACGAGGACGATCCCGCAGGGCCGGCGCGAGATCCTGGCCGATATCGCGCTGCGCTACAGCGTGCCGATCATCGAGGACGATGCCTACGGCATGCTGCCGCAGAGCGTGCCCGATGCATTCGCCACCCTGGCACCGGAGCTCACCTACTACGTGACCGGGCTGTCGAAATGCTTCGGCGCGGGCCTGCGCATCGCCTTCATCCACGGCCCCAGCGCCCGCCAGACCCAGCGGCTGGCCGGCACCTTGCGCGCCACCACGGTGATGGCCAGTCCGTTCAATACCCTGCTGGCCACGGCCTGGATCAAGGACGGCACGGTGGACGACATGCTCAAGGCGATCCGCGCCGAGAGCGTGGCGCGCCAGGCGATCGCGCAGCGGGTGCTGGCGGGCCGCCCCTTCGACGCCGATCCGAGCGGCTTTCACCTGTGGCTGCCGATTCCCGGCGAAAGCGTATGGAGCCCGTCGGAGCTGGCACTGCACTTGCGCTCCCGGAGCATTGGCGCGGTGTCCAGCGCCGCGTTCTCGACCGACGGCAATCCGCCGGAAGCCGTGCGCATCTGCCTCGGCGGGCCGAGCGACCGCGACGAAGTGGAAGAGTCGCTGCAGATCGTCGCCGAGACGCTGGACGATCCCCATCACCTGCATTCGGCCATGCTCTAGGCCGGCGGGCCGGTAGAATAGCCGGTGGCCGCAAAGGCAGGGCTTTCCAAGGCAGCAGCAGGGTGGATCAACTACATCAGGGTTTTCTTCTGACCCGGCACTGGCGCGACACCGCGGCGGGCACCGAGGTCGAGTTCTGGCTCGCGACGGACGACGGGCCGCGCCATATCCGTCTCGCCCCGCAGCAGTCCGTGGCCTTCATCCCGGCCGAGCACGGCGAGCGCGCAGCACTGGTCCTGCGCGGCGAGCGCGGCGCCGAACTGAAACCCCTGCCGCTGACCGACTTCCACCAGCGCCCGGTGCTGGGCCTGTATTGCCCGCAATACCGCCAGCTCGGCAAGCTGGAAAAGCAGCTGCGCGAATACGGCATCGATGTCTACGAAGCCGATATCCGCCCCCCCGACCGCTACCTGATGGAGCGCTTCATCAATGCGCCGGTGTGGTTCGGCGGCGAAGCCAACGCGGCCGATCCGCGCGGGCCGCTGCTCAACGCCCAGATGAAGCCCGCGCCGGCTTACCGCCCGCGCCTGAAGCTGGTTTCGCTCGATATCGAGACCACCGCCCACGGCGAGCTGTATTCGATTGCGCTCGAAGGCTGCGGCCAGCGCCAGGTCTACATGCTCGGGCCGCCCAACGGCGATGCAAGCGGCATCGACTTCGACCTCGACTACTGCGCCAGCCATGCCGACATGCTGGAGAAGCTCAACCAGTGGCTGGAACGGCACGATCCCGATGCCATCATCGGCTGGAACGTGGTGCAGTTCGACCTGCGCGTGCTGCAAAAGCATGCGGAGCGCTACCGCATACCGCTGCGCTTCGGCCGCGGCGGCGGCCTGCTGGAATGGCGCGAGCACGGCTTCAAGCAGGAGCATTTCTTTGCCTCCGCCGCCGGCCGGCTGATCATCGACGGCATCGAATCGCTGCGCTCGGCTACCTGGAACTTCCCCTCGTTCAGCCTCGAGAACGTGGCGCAGACGCTGCTCGGCGAGGGCAAGTCCATCGACAACCCATACCAGCGCATGGCCGAGATCGACCGCCGCTTTGCCGAGGACAAGCCCGCACTGGCGCGCTACAACCTGAAGGACTGCGAACTGGTCACGCGCATCTTCGCCAAGACCGAGTTGCTGCATTTCCTGCTGGAGCGCGCCGCGGTCACGGGGCTGGCCGCGGACCGCAGCGGCGGCTCGGTGGCGGCATTCTGCCACCTGTACATGCCGCTGATGCACCGGCAGGGCTATGTCGCGCCGAACCTGGGGGACGTGCCGGAGGCGGCCAGCCCCGGTGGTTTTGTCATGGACTCGCGGCCGGGGCTCTATGACTCGGTGGTGGTGCTGGACTACAAGAGCCTGTATCCGTCCATCATCCGCACCTTCCTGATCGATCCCGTAGGGCTGGTGGAAGGCATGCTGCATCCCGATGATGCCGATTCGGTGCCGGGCTTCCGCGGCGGGCGCTTCTCGCGCAGCAAGCACAGCCTGCCGGCCATCGTCAGCCAGATCTGGCAGGAGCGCGAAGCGGCCAAGCGCCAGCGCAACCAGCCGCTGTCGCAGGCGCTCAAGATCATCATGAATGCCTTCTACGGCGTGCTGGGCTCGAGCGTCTGCCGCTTCTTCGACCCGCGCCTGGCCTCGTCGATCACCATGCGCGGCCACGAGATCATGCACCGCACGCGCGAGCTGATCGAGGCCAGGGGCTATGAGGTCATCTACGGCGATACCGACTCCACCTTCGTCTGGCTGAAGCACCCGCACTCGGAGCAGGATGCCCGCCGGCTCGGGCTCGCGCTGGTGGAATACGTGAACCAATGGTGGCGCGATCACCTGCGGCAGTCCTATGGACTGGAAAGCGCGCTGGAGCTGGAGTTCGATACCCACTACCTGCGTTTCCTGATGCCCACCGTGCGCGGCGCGGAGCAAGGCAGCAAGAAGCGCTATGCGGGGCTCGTCGCCGGCGCGGATGGCAAAGACGAAATGGTCTTCAAGGGCCTGGAAACCGTGCGCACCGACTGGACGCCGCTGGCCCAGCAGTTCCAGCAGGAGCTATACCAGCGCGTGTTCAAGAAGCAACCCTTTCGCGAGTACGTGCGGGACTACGTGGCGCGCACGCTCGGCGGCGAGTTCGACGATCTGCTGGTCTACCGCAAGCGCCTGCGGCGCCCGCTGGAGGAGTACCAGCGCAACGTGCCGCCGCACGTGCGCGCCGCGCGCATCGCCGACGAATTCAATCAGCGCGAGGGGCGCCCGCTGCAATACCAGAACGGCGGCTGGATCAGCTACGTGATGACCACCACGGGGCCCGAGCCGCTGGAAACGCGGCGCGGCGCGCTCGACTACGCGCACTACCTGGAGCGCCAGCTGCAGCCGGTGGCGGATGCCATCCTGCCGTTCCTGGAAGAGGATTTCTCCAGGCTGGTGACGGGGCAACGGGATTTGTTCTGACGTTCTGACGAGGGGTTGCGCAGGGAAAGCGGGAAAGCGGGAACGCCTCCCGGCGGGAGGCGCAAGCTTGCTGGCCACGGCGCGACCGCGCCGTGGCGCGCTCGGGTGCTTCAGTGCGCGGCRGCCGCCGCTTCCGACACCGCGCCCTTCACCGGCTTGGTCAGCCAGATCAGCGGCACGATCAGCACGAAGATCACGCCCGAGATCCAGAAGATGTCGTTCAGGCCGAGCATGATCGCTTGCGTGTTGAGGCTGCGCTCGAAGTAGGCCACCGCCTGCGCCGGGCTGAAATGCAGCGTGGCCTGGATCGATTCGAGCGCGGCGTTGTAGAGCGGGTTGGTCGGGCTGGCCTGCTCGGCAAGCTGGCTGTGGTGCAGGATGCTGCGGCTGTTCCATGCGGTGCTGGCAATCGACGTGCCTGCCGCGCCGGCAAACACGCGGGCGAAGTTGGACAGGCCTGCCGCGGCGGGAATCTTCTCCGGGGCCAGCCCCGAGAGGATGATCGCGGTCAGTGGCACGAAGAACAGCCCGGTCGGTATGCCTTGCAGCAAGGTCGGCAGGACCAGCGTCCAGGTATCCACGCCAGTGGTGTATTGCGAACGCATGAAGAACACCCCGGCAAAGCCAAGGAATGCCATGGTGCCCAGCACGCGCAGGTCGATCTTGGGCAAGAGCTTGCCGAGCACGGGCGTGAGCAGCACGGCGAAGATACCGAGCGGCGCGGTCACCATGCCGGCGTTCACGGCCGGATAGTTCAGGTATTGCTGCATCCATTGCGGCAGCAGCACCAGGTTGGCGAAGAACAGGGCGTAGGCCACCGAGATGGCGACCGTGCCGCCGAGGAAGTTGCGGCCCTTGAACAGGCGCAGGTCGATGATGGGGTTCTTCTCGGTCAGCTCCCAGATCACGAAGAAGGCGAAGCCAAGCGCCGCCACCACGGCCAGGATGACGATCACCGGCGAGCTGAACCAGTCCAGGTCCTTGCCCTTGTCGAGCATGATCTGCAGCGCGGCCACCCACACGATCAGCGAGCCCAGGCCGACCACGTCGATGGGCAGCTTGCGCGGGGGGGTCTCGCGCTCGCGGTAGATGGCCCATGTCACGGCGGCTGCGAACAGGCCGACCGGGATGTTGATGTAGAAGATCCACGACCACGAGTAGCTGTCCGTCATCCAGCCGCCCAGCGCGGGGCCGGCGATCGGGCCCACGGTGGCGGTCATGGCCCACAGCGCGAGCGCGGTCGCGCTCTTTTCCTTCGGATACGAGCCGAGCAGGATGGCCTGCGAGAGCGGGATCAGCGGACCGGCCACGGCGCCCTGGAGAATACGCGCGGCCAGCAGCACAGGCAGGTTGGGGGCGATGCCGCACAGCCACGACGACAGCACGAACAACRGGATGGCGCCGACGAACAGGCGGATCTGGCCGATGCGCTGCGTCAGCCAGCCGGTCAGCGGAATCGACACCGCGTTGGCGGCGGCGAACAGCGTGATGACCCAGGTGCCCTCGTCGATCGAGACGCCCAGGTTGCCGGAGATGGTCGGGATGGCCACGTTGGCGATCGACGAATCGAGCACGTTCATGAAGGTGGCCAGCGCCACGGCGAAGGTTGCCAGCGCGAGCTTGCCGCCGGTGAGCGGCGGTGGCGGGGCGAGTGGTCGGGATTGGGCTTGCATGGTGCGCTCCGGCGAGGTTTCGCTTGTTTGGTCGCGTATTCAGGTCGCTTGGGATGCCGGCCGGGGAGGGCCGCGGGAAGGGTCGCTGTCCCGCGCCCTGCCGGCATCGCCTGATAAGTCAGATATTTGGACGAAAAAGAACGCTTCAGGCGCCCGCGCCTTGCTTTCCCGCGCGCGCTGCCTGCACCGGTGCGCTGGCCTGCGGCTTGGGCGCTTGCGCGGCCCGGGCGACCTGCGCGCCCTGGCCCTGGCTATTGCTGTTGTGCGCGACGATGCGTGCGATCTCGTCGTCGGCTTCCGCGCCGTAGCGCTCGAACACATTGGTCTTGTAGGTGGTGCGGTAGGCGTTGGCGGCGTCGGCCACCGGCGCCAGGTGCGAGCCGCCGGCGTTGCGCGTGTTCACGTCCACCTGCATCGACAGGCCGATCTGCAGGGGGTGCGCGCGCAGCTCAGCCGCATCGAGCTGGACGCGTACCGGCAGGCGCTGCACGACCTTGATCCAGTTGCCGGTGGCGTTCTGCGCGGGCAGGGCGGAGAACGCGCTGCCGGTGCCGGCGGAGAAGCCCACCACGCGGCCGTGATAGGTCACGCTGCTGCCGTAGAGATCGGCATGCAGCTCCACCGGCTGCCCGATGCGGATGTTCTTGAGCTGCACTTCCTTGAAGTTGGCGTCGATCCACACGCCGTCCAGCGGCACGATGGCCATCAGCGGGTTGCCCGGGGCCACGCGCTGGCCGACCTGCACCGAGCGGCGCGCCACGTAGCCGGTCACGGGCGCCGGCAGGCTGTTGCGGGCATTGGCGAGGTAGGCGTCGCGCACCTTGGCGGCGGCGGCCTGCACGCTGGGGTGGTCGGGCACGGTGGCCTGGTCGGTCAGCGCGTGGTTCGATGCCAGTTGCTGGCGCGCAGTCTCGAGCGCGGCCTCGGCGGTCTTGACGGCATCGCGGGCGTGCGCCACGTCTTCGGCGGCGACGGCGCCGGTCTCGCTGACTTCGGTGCGGCGGCGCAGGTCGTCGCGGGCGCGCGCCAGGTCGGCCTGGCGCTGGGCGATGGTGGCTTCGAGCACGCTGTTGTTGACATAGAGCGCGCTGACCTGGCGCACGGTCTGCCCGAGCATGGCTTCGGCATTGGCCAGCGCCACCCTGGCATCGGCCGCGTCGAGGTTCACCAGCGGCTCGCCCGCCTTGACGATCTGCGTGTCGTCGGCGTTGACCGCGATCACCGTGCCGGTCACCTGCGGCGTGATCTGCACCAGGTTGCCGTTGACGTAGGCGTCGTCGGTGTCTTCATGGAAACGGGCTTCGGTGTAGTAGTACGTGCCCCAGCCGGCGGCGGCCAGCGCGGTGACCAGGCCCAGCAGGGCGAGGGCGCGCTTGCGCTTGCCTGGTGCCGGGCTGGCGGCCTGCGCAACGGCTTGCGGGTTGTTCGGTTGAGCAGCTTGTTCGGTTTGGTTCTGGGTAGTCATGGCAGTACCTGTATGCGGGAAACTGGCGATTGGCGGTTAGCGTTATTGCGATGGCTGGCTCAGCGGATCAGGGCCGCCTGCTTGATGGAATCCGAGGTGTCGGTGTAGCCGCCGCCGAGCGCCGCGGCCAGCGCGATCTGGCGGTCGCGGCGGGTCATGCGCAGGTTGGCGACTGCCTGGGCACTGGCCAGCGCGTTGGTCTGGGCGTTCAGTACGGTCAGTTGCGTGGTCAGGCCGGCCTTGTACTGGGCCATGGCCAGGGTCAGCGCGCGGCGGGCGGCTTCGTCGCTGCGCACGGCGCCCGCGATCTGTACGTCGATGGCGCGGATGTCCGACAGCTGCGTGGCCACGTCGGACAGCGCGTTGATCAGCGTCTCGTTGTAGTTGGCGACAGCGAAGTCGAACTCCGCATAGCGGCCCTTGAGCTGGGCGCGCAGCGCGCCGCCGTCGAAGATCGGCAGGTGGATGGCCGGGCCGGCCGAAGCGGTGCGGCTGGCGGCGCGCAGGAAGTGGCCGAAGCCGAAGGCGTCCAGGCCGATGGCGGCCGACAGGTTGATGTCGGGGTAGAACTCGGCCTTGGCCACCTTCACGTCATGCGTGGTGGCGTCCACGCGCCAGCGCGCGGCCACGATGTCCGGGCGGCGCGAGACCAGGTCGGCGGGCAGGTTGTCGGGCAGGCGCACTTCCTCGCCGGTGCCCAGGCTGGGGCGGGCGATGGCCAGGCCGCGGTCCGGGCCCTTGCCGAGCAGCGCGCCGAGCTGGTAGCGGGTGCGCTGGATATTGCCTTCGAGCGCGGAGACGGCGACTTCGCTGGTGGCCAGGTTGGCTTCGGCGGTGCGCTTCTCCACTTCGGTTTCCAGGCCCATCGTCACGCGGCCGCTGGTCACGCGCAGCACGGCGGCGCGCTGGGTGACTTCGTCGCGGGCAATATCGGCCAGCGCATAGAGGCGGGCCAGCTCGTTGTAGGCGCGCGCGATAGCCGAGCTGAGCGTCAGCTTGACCTGCTCGGATTCGGCCTCGGTGGCATGTACGGCGGAGACCGACGACTTCAGCGCTTCGCGGTTCTTGCCCCACAGGTCCAGCTCGAACGTGGCGCCCAGCATGGCCTTGTTTTCCGATTGCCAGGAGCCGGCGAAGGGGGGCGGCGTCATGGCGTTTTCCGAGAAGCGCTGGCGGGTCCACGAATATCCGGCGCCCACCTGCGGCAGCGTATTGGCGTTGGCGCCTTCGCTGGCCGCCACGGCGGCGGCCAGGCGGGCCCTGGCCTTCTCGAGCGACGGGCTGCCTTCCAGCGCTTCGGCCACCAGGGCCTTGAGCTGCGCGTCGCCGAACTGGTCGGCCCAGTCGGCCGACGGCCAGCGGCCTTGCTCGGCAGGGATGCTCTGGGTGCTGGCGTAGGCCTTGGTATCGGCGATCTGCTTGTCGCTATGAATGCCCGCGTAGTTGGCGCACCCGGCAAGAACGGCCACCATCAGCGCGGAGAGGGCAAGGCCGGCGGGGCGAACGAAGCGGCTGACGCTGCGAGCCGGCTGCATCTTCTGATTGTTCATTTTCTGACCTATCAGTTAATTAAGCGAAAAAAAAAGGTTCAGGCGCTCGCGAATTTCACAAGCAGCCGGCTGAATTCGGCGAATTCATCCGGGGAAAAGGCGGTGAGCCGTGCATTGAGCACTTGCGGCGCGATTTCGGAAACCTGCTCGGTGATCGCGCGACCCTTGTCGGTCAGCACCAGGTTGACCACGCGACGGTCGCTCACGCTGCGGCTGCGTTTCAGCAGGCCCTCGTTCTCCAGCTTGTCCAGCATGCGCGTCATCAGGCCGGTGTCCACGCCGAGCCGCTTGCACAGTTCGAACGGGGTGGACGCACTGCCGCGGAGCATCGACAGCAGGATGCCCATGTGCTGGCTGCTGATGCCCAGTTCCTTCAGCGCTGCATCCAGTTCTTCCATCAGGCTGTTGCGGGCACGATTGAGGAAGAACCCGACGCTGTAGGTCAGCGGGAAGTTTTCCTTCGAGTAGTGGTCCACGATGTGCTCCTCGTCTTGGTTGATGCAACAGTAGCTGACAGGTCAGATAAATACAAGCGGAATTTGTGGAAAGTCAGCGAATACCGGTGGCGGGCTCGCCGGGACGACCATTTTATGCCTGTTACGCCACTCTGATGGTGGCTTGCCTGCACCTGTCTGCTTCGTATTCACCGCGCCTGTTGCGATAGCCAGCAATTTTGGGCATTATCCGAGACCTCTAAAACGAAATGCAAATCAATCGCATTTGCGTTTGCGTTGTATCCAATTGTTCACTTCGCTTGTTCACTTCGCTTTCCAGGACCCAATGACCGTTCACCTCGGCCCCGCTGCGCGCCGGAACCCTGCTGCGCCTCAAGCCCGCCAACTTGCCTCACTGGCCAGGATGGCGGTCCTGTTCGGATTCCCGCTCTGTGGCGCGGCGCTGGCGCAGCAGGCCGCGCCAGCCACCGAGCAGGCACTACCCGCCGTGACCGTCAGCGCGGGCGCCATGGCGGACGCCGGCCAGCAGCTCGAGAAGAAGGTTGGCAGCGGCGCGCTGGGTAACCGCGCGCAGATCGATACGCCGTACTCCACCACCATCGTCAGCGGCGAAGACCTGGCCGACCGCCAGGTCACCAAGCTTGGCGACGTGTTCGCCGTGGATGCGTCGGTCTCCGACAACAGCAACGCCAACAATAGCTGGGCCAGCTACCTGACCGTGCGCGGGCTGCAGCTCGACTGGCAGAACGGCTACAAGATCAACGGCATGCCGTATGTGGGATACGGCATCACGCTGCCATACGAGCAACTGGAGCAGGTCGAACTGCTCAAGGGTTTGTCCGGCTTCATGTACGGCTTCGCCAATCCGGGCGGCACGGTCAACTACGTGACCAAGCGCCCGACCGACACCTTCACCGGCAGCCTGGAGCTGGGCTACCGCAGCGCCCACGTCTGGACCGAGCACCTGGACCTCGGCGGGCGTGCGGGGCCGGACCAGATGTTCGGCTACCGCCTGAATGTCACGCACGAGGAGGGCAAGCCATCCAACGCGGTCGGCCTCAAGCGCGATTCCGTCTCGCTGGGGCTGGATGCCCGCCTGACGCGGGACCTGACCTGGACCTTCGACGGCATCTACCAGGACCGCCGCACCTTCGGCCAGACGCCGACCTTCGCCACGTATTCGTACACCGGCACTTCGCTGCCGGGCGTGGTGAGCGGCCGCGGCGGCCTGTTCGCCGGCCCGGACC
>NZ_JBFTND010000011.1:0-56473 GCF_056397305.1 Cupriavidus sp. 05N40 | reverse complement strand
CAACGTGCAGCCTCGCAACATGGTGTACGGCCGCGCGATGACGTCGGGCCCGCTGGTGTTCGCCGGCAGCACCGACGGCGATGGTAAGACGAACCAGTTCATGCACCTGGTGATTGCGCTGGCCGACCATGAGTGCGAGGACATCGAAGAGGTGTACCTCGGCGAGGACCCGGTGGGCGACCTCAGCGCCGGCTACCCGACCGGCGGGAAGTTCCTGAAGACGTGGGGGGTATCCAGGACGTTCAGCGTGCCGATCGCTCCCAACTCGACCACTGCGACGTTCTCGGTGGGAGAGGCGATTCGCAGCATCACGTCCATCGCCGGGGTGATCCCGCCGATCGAGGGCGATACATTCGGCCCGACGCACCAGCCAGTGAGCGACTACACATGGTCGCCGGGCAGCGATACGGTCACTGCGCGCGGTATCGCTGCGGGTTGCACGAGCATCGAGATCACCTACGAGGCGCAGCGGTCGAAGCCGTTGGTGCGGATCAAGAAGCATCTTGGCTCGATCAATCAAGCAGCAGACGGCGATCTGATCGGCGAGATGCCAGACTACTGGACGCCGGCTCACCGGCTATGCGGGGTGTGCTACCTGTATATCCGGCTGGAGTACGACGCCGACATTTTTCCGAACGGCCTGCCCAATATCAAGGCCGTGGTGAGGGGGAAACGCGTCTACGACCCGCGCAATGGCATCACTGTATGGTCGGACAACTGGGCGCTTTGCGTCTACGACTACCTCCGCGACGAGCGCGGATTCGGCTGTACCGACGACGACATCGACCTGAGCGCGGTCATCGCCGCGGCGAACGTGGCCGACGAGTCCGTGGCGCTGGCGCCGGGCCGATACGACCGGCGTTACCGGTGCAACGGCATCGTCATGTCGGACAAGTCACCGCGCGACAACCTCACGGAGATGACAACGGCCGGCGCTGGCGCGGTGGTGATCTCCGGCGGCGTGTTTCGTGTGTTCGCAGGAGCCTACGACATTCCGACCGTGACGCTGACCGAGTCAGATCTGCGCGGCCCAGTGAAGGTCCAGCCGCGCATGTCGCGCAAGGATCTATTCAACGTAGTGAAGGGCACCTTTGTCGACCCGGCGAAGTACTGGCAGCCTGGCGACTTCCCGCCAATAGGAAATACGCTCTACGCGCAGCAGGACGGGGAGGTGATCGAACGTGACATCGAGCTGCCATACACCACCGACACGGTGATGGCGCAGCGCCTCGCGAAGATCATCCTGGAGCGATCGCGGCAGGGCATCGTGGTCGACTTCCCGGCGAAGCTGACGGCGTTCCAACTCTCGGCCTACAGCACGGTGAAGCTGTCGCTGGCAAAGTTCGGCTGGAGCGAGAAGGTCTTTCGCGTCATGTCGTGGAAGATGAGCGACGACGGTGGAATCGACCTGGTGCTCAACGAGGAAGCTGCTGCGGTCTATGACTGGAACTACGGCAACGCAACCCTCGTCGACCCAGCCCCCGACACCAATCTCCCGAACCCGTTCAAGGTGGAGCTGGTGGGGCAGATCGGCATGGACTCGGGCGAGGATCAGCTGCTCCTGAGCCAGACCGGCACGGTGGTCTCCCGCATCCTCGTGACCTGGCCGCCGCCGGCGGAAAGCACGCTGCTGCAGCGCGGTTCGGTCGAGGTGCAGTACCGGCGACTGCAGGATGCCGAGTGGACCAGCCTACAGCCGATGTCGGCCGGGACGACCCGGACCTACCTGACGCCGGTGGAGGACGGCGGTTACTACTACGTGCGTGCGCGCTTTGTGTCGAGCCTCGGGGTGCGCAGCCCCGACTGGACCTATACCTACGGGCACAGGGTCATCGGCAAGTCGGCGCCGCCGCGCAACCTGACGGGCTTCTCGCTGTCGGTGCTCAACGGGTTCGCCAACCTGACGTGGGATGCGTCCCTGGACCTGGACGTGCGCAACGGCGGCCAGGCGCGAGTCCGGCACACGTCGGACACGCTACAGCCCACGTGGGGCAGCGCAGTGGATTTCGGCGGCTACATTTCCGGCGCGGCCAACAGCGCGCAGCTTCCGCTACTCGAAGGCGTCTACCTCGCGAAGTGGGTCGATTCCAGTGGCAATGAATCGCCGCTGGCCGCGCAGGTCGTCACCACGGCACCCTCGCTGGTCGATCTCAACGTTGTCGCTGCCATCGTGGAGCAGCCGGCATTTGCGGGCGCAAAGGCGGGCATCGTGCGGGACCCGGCACTGAACGGCATCAAGCTGATTGGGCGAGGCCTGATTGACGATCAGGGAATGATCGATGCGACGGGCCAATGGGACGACCAAGCGGCCATCGACGGGCTCGGGCCTATCGACTCGGTGGTGGGCTCGGGCGGCTGGGGGCTGATCGATTCGCTGGGCGGCCTGGTCAGCAGCGGCACCTACGACTTCGCCGGCTCGCTGGATCTGGGCATCGTGGAAAAGTCGCGGCTCACGGCGACGATCGATGCCGTCTCGTTCGACACCGGCGACCAGATCGACGCCCGAGTCGATTTGATCGATACCTGGCAGTCCGTCGACGGCGATCGCATCAACGACACCGCCGTGACGCTCTATGTGCGCACCACAAGCGATGACCCGGCCGGCACACCGGCCTGGAGCGATTGGCAGCGCTTCACGCTGGGGGACTACGAGGCCAGGGCGTTCCAGTGGCGGGTGGTGATGGAGTCGGGATCTGCCACGCACAACGTGGTGGTGACCGGGCTCAGTGTGACGGTGGACATGCCTGATCGGCGCGACGCCGGGCGCGATGTCATGTCGGCGGCCGGGCCGCAGAACATCACCTTCAGCAAGCCCTTCCGCGTGGTCCCGGTGCTGGGCATCACGGCTCAGAACATGGCGCAGGGCGATTACTTCACCGTGACGGGGAAGAGCGCGAGCGGCTTCACAGTCAACTTCTTCAGCAGCGCAGGCGCGGCAGTCTCCCGGCGGTTCGACTGGGATGCCGTCGGCTACTAACTTCGAGAGGGCCACATGTCTCAAAACGATCTGGTGATCGACAACCAGGCCGGGGCGTCGTTTCGCGCCGACCTGAATGGCGCGCTACAAGCGCAGGCGTCGCAACAGTCCGGCTCGTCGGCGCCCACAACGACCTATCCCTACCAGTTCTGGGCGGACACGGGCGCGGGCCTCATGCGCATGCGCAACGCCGGGAACACCGCTTGGGTGACCATCGGGCTGTTGGGCGTGCAGAACTTCGGGCACCTACTGCCCGGCTCGATCGTCTTCCATTCGAAGAGCGCGGCGCCCTCGGGCTTCCTGAAGGCGAACGGTGGTGCCGTGTCGCGCAACACCTTCGCGGACCTGTTCGCGGAGATCGGCACGACGTTCGGCGCCGGGGACGGCTCGACCACCTTCAACCTCCCCGAGCTGCGGGGCGAGTTCCTGCGCGGGTGGGACGATGGCCGCGGTGCCGACTCGGGCCGCACGTTCGGCAGCTGGCAGGACATGCAGCTGCGCGACCACAACCATCTGTTGCCGCTCGCGATGGACGGTAGTGGCGTCTACCCGCTGTATGCGAGCGGCGCAGGCGTGTCGCCTCTGTACGGCAYCGCCGTGCTCAGCGCGACGTTCCGCACCGCAGCTGTCGGCACTACCGCTTCCGGCTCTGTTGGCTCGGCGCTCTCCGGCGGCGTGCAGGGGTTTGTGGGTGCCGGCAGCGAAATCCGGCCGCGCAACGTTGGCCTGCTGGCCTGCATCAAGTACTGAGGAACCCATGGAAATCTTCAACTATCACCCCGCCACGGGCGAGTTCCTGTGCAACGGCCTGGCCGACGAGAACCCTCTCGACAAAGACGATCCGATCGTGTCGGGCTGGGCTACGCCGACCCCGCCGCCGGCGCGCACCGAGCGCGCGGTACCGATCTACCGTGACGCCGCCGGCCACGCGCCGCAGAACTGGCCGGAAGGCAGTTGGACGCTGGCGCCCGACTATCGCGCCGTGCCGCTGTATCGCACGGCCGACGGCTCGCTGTTCCAGCTGGGCGCCGAGTATTCCGGCCTGGGCGATCTACCGCCGTTCCTGACCGACGGGCCGCCGCCGTCGCCCGCGCACAAGTGGGTGGACGAGGAATGGACTCTCGACGTTGCGCTCGAGACGGAGCAGCTGGCCGCCGCCGCGCGCGCCCAGCGCGATGCCCTGCTGGTCGAGGCGGATGGCCGGATCGCGCCGCTGATGGATGGCTTCGTGCTCGGCGAGCTGGAGCCGGCGGACGAGACGCTGCTGAAGGCGCTGAGCCAGTACCGCAAGGCCCTGCGCGCGCTGACGGCGCAGGCCGGCTTCCCGCGCGACACCGTCTGGCCGGTGAAGCCCTGACCCATGGCGAGGATGTCTCAGGCGCAGCGAGAGCGCGCGGCGGTGCAGATGATGCAGCGTCGCGCGGCACAGGGGCTCGCACAGTTGAACGCCGAGGGCTCGATGTCCCTCGACTTCGTGAATCAGCTCTACAAGATCTGGAACGGCACCATGCTCGGTAACGCACCCCTCTCTGATGTCGTCGCTTTCACTCGCGCGTCGGCCGGCTGGAGTTTCAGCGCCGGCGGCTTGCTGGTGCAGTCGGCCGCCAACGCCCCGCGCTTCGACTATGACCCGATCACGCTTGCCGCGCGCGGGCTGTTGATGGAAGAGCAGCGGACGAACGCGATTCGCAATAACACCATGGCCGGTGCCGTGGCTGGCTCGCCCGGAACGCTGCCGACCAACTGGAACACTGCTGGCCTGTTGGGCCTGACGCGAACGATCCTTGGCACGGTTGTCGAGGATGGTATGGCGTGCATCGACATCCGTTGGCAAGGGACCACAGGCGACACAATCGGCGCGTTCTATCCGGACAACGCGAACGCTGCGGCCATCAACGGCCAGTCCTGGGCAGTATCCGGCTTCATGCGGTTGATCGCGGGCTCTCTCAGTGGAATCGGCGTCAAGTACGGGCTCTATCAGCACAACTCGGGCGGATCGTTCCTAGGGACCGTCGACGGCCCGCTGTTCACCGTCCCTACAACGGGGACCGTTGGACAGGCCGGGCAGGGGACCGTGCGCGTGACGAATCGCTCGGACATTGGCTTCGTGCGTCATGGTACCGTGTTCACATATTCCAGCGGGCTCGCCGTTGATTTCACGCTGAGGATTGGCTTGCTCCTATTGGAGCAGGCCGCGTCCGTGGGGTCCCCGATAGCGACAGCTGGCGTCGCCACGACGCGCGCCGCCGACAGTGCGATCAGCACCGTTCTCTCGGCGGTCGGCATCAACCCTGCCAGTTGCACGGTCATTGCTGAATTCATCGTGCCTCCGCTAGTCAGCGGGAAATGGCCGGGGCTCTTCCAGTTCGACGCTGGAACTTCGGCAAATCGAGCTGGGCTATTCGTGAACAACACCAATGGTCGCCTGACTTTCCAGCCGCGTACGGCAGGCGTCGATGGTCCGGGCCTGAGCTATTTCCCGGTGCTCCCTGCAGCCGGCTCGTTTGCAAAGGTCGCAATGCGTCTGAGTGCTACCGATGTGGCGATGTCCGTCAACGGTGCGGCCACTTCGTCGATCGCCTACACGCCTGTGCCGGGCCTGTCCCGGTTGGTGCTCGGGAAGTTTGATGACGCGCTCGGCTCGTGTATGCGTCGACTCACCATCCTGCCAACGCCGGGGGCCGATGCTGCCCTGCCGTCCTTGTCCATCTGAGGTGCCCATGTTCCACGACTACTACCTGCGCGGCCCCGACCGCGACACCACGCGAGCCGCGCTGCTGGCAGCTGGCCTGACGATCGAGATCGAGGACGAGGACGACGAGCCGCGCCGCGTCCCGGCCGAGGGCGTCAACCTGTCGACCATCGGCAGGATCTACGAGGGTGGCGAGTGGGATGCCGAGGGCAACGTGGTCACGCCGCCGACGGCGCTGCCCGGCTGGCATGTGAATCTGCGGCTGGAGCGGCCACTGACCGTCGGCGAGCAGGCAGCGCTGGCCGGATTCGTTGTTACCCCTGTGCCGGGGACGCCATATCGGGTGTGGGCGTAGCTTCTTCCTTTCGCCCTGCGGTTCGGGCCAGTTCGAGCATTTCCAGCTTTGGGGGAATGCCGTCCCTTGTGAGTTCCTCAACGGGGCCCTCAGTCGCAACAAAGATGGGGTGGCGTTTGTTGAAGACCTTTATATAGGCAATAGCTAGCCACATCATTACAGCGTTGCATTCAGGCGGATGGCGCCCGTTCAATGACTGAAGGGATTGAGAGCACTCGACCAAGAGAAGAAAAGTCATGTCGGGGTTGTAGTCAAGCAACTCGTCCGCGTCACGGTCGGCGTGCTTTAGATAATTCGCCGGGTGGTTCAGTACGTCCGCAATTTCGGTTTGCTCGGCTTTGGATTTCCCGAGTGACACCAGCGCGTCGCGGGCACCTACGAACCCCGTTTGCCGATGTTTGTTCAGCTTGCGCAGGATGTGGTAGGCCGCTGACGCAAGGGTGTGGACCGCGAGGATGTCTCTATCGTGAAACCRCAAATCGATTGCCATCACGAGCTGCCGCTCAGCCGCTTCCGCCTTGGTTACCGTAATCCTCTCGGAGTGCAACTTCGGTGTGGATTTTTTGTGCTCGTTCACTCCATATCTCCCATCCATTTGTCTGCGGTTGATCCGGGCCCGTTACATCGCAATTCTAACTAGCCTTCAATCGCTTTC
Source organism: Cupriavidus sp. 05N40 (assembly GCF_056397305.1). Lineage (NCBI taxonomy): Bacteria > Pseudomonadati > Pseudomonadota > Betaproteobacteria > Burkholderiales > Burkholderiaceae > Cupriavidus > Cupriavidus sp. 05N40. The sequence continues at coordinate 49,794 of NZ_JBFTND010000011.1, read as the reverse complement.
TTCATTCCGCTGTTAGGGCGGTTTTTTTCATTTCCGGGGATCCATATGTCCGAACCAATCAGCGGCAGTGCCGCAGCGGGCGCGRCGGGCGCCGCCGCATTCAAGGCCATCGGTGGCACCGCCGGCGTGGCCGCAGGCGCGAGTGGCCTGGCGACCATCGTCGTCATGATCATGATGCGCCCGCGCAGCACGGCGGAATGGGCCGTCGCCCTCATCTCGACCGTGGTGTCGAGCGTCGGCGGCGGGGCGGCGGTGGTCCAGCACTTTGGCCTGCATGCCTGGACTGGCGACTACATTGGCCTGGTGGCGCTGTTCGGCCTCGTCTTCGGCTGCGGGCTGCCGGGCTGGGCGGTGGTACGTTGGCTGTTCAACTTCATTGAGCGTCGGCGCGACAAGGATCTGGCCGAGGTGGTCGATGACGTGCGCGACGCAGTAGCGGGGGGAAAGCATGGCTGACATGGACACTCCGAACATCAGGCCATTCCTCGACACCCTCGCCGTGTCCGAGCTGGGCCGCAGGCTGCTGGCCAAGTCCGACAACGGCTACAACGTGCTGGTGGGCAGCACGCCGGCGGCGCCGATGCTGTTCAGCAGCTACGGGGATCACCCGCGCCGCCTGGTGCAGATCCGTCCAGGGCTGTCCTCGACGGCGGCCGGCAGGTACCAGCTGCTGGCGCGGTACTTCGATCCGTACAAGAAGCTGCTAGGCTTGCGGGACTTCAGCCCGGCGTCGCAGGATCGCATCGCCGTGCAGCAGATTCGCGAGCGCCTGGCGCTGCAGCTGATCGCTACCGGCCGCTTCGACGAGGCAGTGTCGCGCGTGCGGAACATCTGGGCCAGCCTGCCGGGCGCGGGTTATGGCCAGAACGAGCACTCGCTCGACTATCTGCGCGGAGTGTATGTCCAGGCGGGCGGGGTGCTGGCATGAGCGTGCAAACGAAAGTCCTATGTGCCGTAGCGGCGATCGCGCTGGCGCTGGCCGGCGGGGCGGTCTGGGTCTACAGAGGCGAGCGCGACACGGCGCGCGCTGAGCTGGCGGAGGTGCGTCTTGATGCGGCACGCGCCCAGGTCAAGGCAGTGGACGACGCGCGCATCGAGGAACAACGCCGCACCGCGGCACAAACGGAGATTGCCAATGCTGCGACGAAGGATCTGGAGAGCGCGCGCGCTGACGCTGCTGCTGCCAACGATGTTTCTAGCCGCGTGCGCCAGCGGGTCGCCGAGCTACTCGCCGCCAGTCGCGCCACCGGCAATTCCGCCGCTGCCGGCGCAGGCTCGGCAGCCGACTATCCCCTCGGAGTGCTTGCCGACGTGCTCAGCCGGGCTGACCAGCGCGCGGGAATCCTGGCTGGGTACGCTGACGCCGCCCGGATCGCAGGGCAGGCCTGCGAGCGCGCCTATGACTCGCTGAGAGCGACACTACAGCTGGCGCACTAAGTTGGGTTGCCCTTGAGAGCGTGGTGCCGTGATGGATTGCCGTGGCGGCACTTTTTCGCTTGCCAGGAGGGCGGTCATCGTCATCATCAGGCAACGGTTCGGCTAGTTGTGTCGTCAGCGATCTCTCGGACTCTATGCCCATCGGTGTTTGATCTTTCTAGATCAAACGCTTTCCGGACCATCATGGAAAGGTTGACCTCCGGAATCAAGATGCTTCCCCAATATGATCGCGATGTGATGCTCGCAAGCATTTCTCTGATTGCAGCTAGGAGGGGGCGTACGCCGCGCTCCTGAGCGAAGCGAATCTTCTCGTCTTCTGAGGTCTCATCCGCTTCAAATAGCACAAAGAGACCGGATGCCTGAATTGAAAATTGATATGGGAACTGACTCTCGCTTTTCGGTTTCCCCTCAATCAGCAAGTCGACATCGATCGGGATATGATGCTCGTCGAAACCCTTCCCCGCATCTTCCATTTCAAGAATGCGCGCGCTGAATCCAAAGTGAATGTCCGCGCCTTCGAAGTCATTGGCGAGAGGTGCTCGATGACGTCCGCCCTCATACGCCTCGCGGTCAAACTCATCAGAAAGTTCGACGCTTACCTTATCAAAGGCTAATTCCTTCAGGCGTAATTTCATACAATTTCCTACGTGTGACAGAGACTCGCTGCTTACGGAACTGTGCGCTCCACACAGAGCGTTGACTTGATTCTCCGCGGTTCTGCGCTGTTGGTTGAGCTAGGTGGCGGATGCGATCACTAGTCTTTTCCTCAGCAGCAACCGGCTGGTGCGACACACTGGCGCTTGCCTCCAGGCCTTCGACAGGTAAGTCAATTTCATAGCGGGCCGCTAACTTCTGTACAGCAATGTCACTCTGAGTGACAAGATACAAAAGTCGGGCTGTTGGGGCGGAGGGAACAAGATCATCGTTCTCGTACTTCGAGAATGCTGTCGGTCCGACGCCTAGCAACTCTCCCGCTTGCCGCTGGTTAAGCCCCCATTTTTTCCGCCAATTTCTGAGTGCTAGAGTCGACGGAATTCGAAGGGCCGCAGATCGTGCGGCAACCACCGCTCGCTTATTCGTCTTCGACTGCTCATCATCGACGAATTCGAGGCCGCAGGTTTGGCACTCAGTTGCAAGGCTGCAGTATGCGAGCGCCTTGCCCTCAAACTCAAACGACGCGTGCTGCCGCAGTTCTCGAAGGGCGTGTTCGCCACACGCGGGGCATTCGTGCTGTTTCATGTTTGTCCTAATAAATTGCTGGATGACATGACACGACTAGCAATAGTTTACCGGTTGGACCCAGGCCAAATTTTAGATAAACGTCTTTATACTGCCCCTCGTTTCCAGTCTCGCATTGCTTCACGACGTATGCGTCGCAGGGACACCACCACTTCGAGCCAGTCTGACACCAGGCGGAGTTCACATACTCACCAGAGACTAGTCCAAGTAACTCCCGATGAACGTCTGTTACCGTCCACAAAAGCTCTGCAGCCACGTCCTCTCTGCATTTTCGAGTGGCCAAAACAAGATCTCTAGGTGACTTAATTGACTCTTGTAAGGCCGCGAGCTTGTAGATGGGGGTGTGTCCAAGGGCACGCTGCGCATCGGTAACCGGCGCAACCGTGGGTTGCTCTGGCCAGTAATTTACCACAGTGGTAAGTTGCGGGGGTATTTTGGTGGTTGTCATGGGCGTGCGCAAGGGGTGCCGCAATGTTACACCACGTTACAAGTTGGGGGGCTACGCCCGCGGCGCCGCCTCCGCAACCATCAGCTCCGGCGGGTAGGGCCGCATGAAGCTGCGCTCCCGCTCCGGATATCGGCAGGTCAGCCAGTCATCCCACTCCGAGCGGGGCACAATCACGATCATCCGTTTTTCCTTGCCAGGGGCGTGGAAGCGGTTCATCAGCGGGTGCTTGTCCGAATAGATGGTCAGCATGGTGAAGCTGAACAGCTGGCTGCCGCCTTCTTCGACCCAGTCGCGCCACAGGCCGGCGATCGCAAACTCGGGCTCGTCTGCCGAAAATCGAGCGAAATCCGTCTAACTTGCCCCGGATTCCACCCGGAAAGCCGCATGCCGTCATGCCAAAAATTTAAGCAGATAGTTAGACGAAATCGCCTAACCCATTGATCCGTAATGTTTGCGTATAGAAATGGGGTGCAGGTGGTCGGAGGTTCAAATCCTCTCGCCCCGACCAGTATCAAAAAAACCCGCTAGATTAACGTCTAGCGGGTTTTTTCTTTTCTGCGCAGGGCAGCGATTTCCAGCGGCTTATTTGGATGACATCCAATATCACGCGGCAGGAAGGTGAAGGCGGACCTTGGAAACCGGGACGTCGCGCTGCTTGATTAGCCCTCGGTGGTCGCACGGTCGGCATGCGCGCCTGCCACCTGCAGGGCTCGATGTCCGGTCGCGAATATCCGGCATGCACGTCGGATGCGTTGGATGGAGTGTGCGCAGCCCTGGGGCTCGGTATGCCGGATGCAGAGAGATCGTGGCCCGCCCTCGGCGCGGCGCGAACGCGTTCCGCTTTGGTGGACTTGCGATCTGCGGGGTGGAGCTTCATGCCGCTGGCTGCCCGAAGCGAGTCTCCGATACCGTTTGCACATGCTACGATGGTCTTGAACGACCGGAGAAGGCAATGGATCTCCAAGGCTTCACTTACTACAGGGATCACTGGTATGACGCGGCCGCGACGTCGCTGGGAATCGGCGGGCCATGGCAGGGCGAAGTGACGATCTGCGCGAAAGCGCCCGATGGCACCGCGGTGAAGATATTCGAGCATGAACGCGTGCCCGGGCAGTACTTCTCCGAAGGCGAAGCGTGGCACCACGCGCGCGACTACGCCGAGAAGCTGATCGACGAAGGCCGGGCAGATCCCGGTGCCGGCGACCTGGCTGGCAGCGTCAAGGCCGGCAATCCCTGAGATCGTCCCGGGAGCCGCCTGTGTCTGGCTGCTGGACGCCCGCGGGCTGGCCAACGGCGCATAGGGCGATCGTCAGGCGATCGTCAGGCGACCGTCAAGCGATCGTCATCGTCGTGCTCGATTGTGAAATGCCGGCAGCCGGGACAGGATCACCCCCTGACGCTCCTGGGGTCGTGGCCGTAGCTGTTGCGCATGCGGATCTGGCCGTCCTGGCCGTGTACCAGCAATTCCACTTTGTCTCGCTTTGCGATCTCGGTGGCCGCATCCACGGCTTCTTCCTGGCTGAGGAAGTGCGCTCTTTCGCCCTTTGCCCCCTCATGGACCACGTCCCATCCGTCGGCATGCGGGATGACATGTACGTTGCGTTGCGGCTTTGAATCCATGGCAGTCTCCCAGTGCGGTACTGCCGTTGTAGGCGATACCTGGCAAGAGCGATAGTAGGCCGCACCCGACAACGGCACCAGCACAGGTGGCTAACAAGCCTGGAACGGGCGCCTGCGTGCCAGCGCACCGGAAAAGAAAAGCCGCCGGGCCCTCGCAAGCCCGGTGGCGTCAACAGCGTGCCGGGATTGGCTGACACCCGGCATCAGTTCATTGTGCTTCGCAGCATCTAGTGGGCGGAATCGGGTGTAACCCTTCTTTCGCCGCGGCGGAGCGTGCCGGTCAGTGCCTCGACGGGGCGCACTGTTCGGGGGACCAGCCCAGCACGCGCCTGGCCTTGTCGTTGCTGACTTCCGGGTTGTCTTCGGTGATGTTGAAGATGCCGCCCGGCGACTGCCGCAGCGCCAGCAGCGCCGCGCTGGCCGCCGCTGCGACGTGTAGCGGACTGGTACCCCATGGTTCTCCGGCGCCCGTGCCGGGCCCGTAGAGCTGGCCGTAGCGCAGCACCGTGCCGGTGAGGCCGGACGCCTCCAGCACGTGCTTTTCGAGCGCTGCGACGCCGCGCACGCTGATGCGCCGGTTGCCTTGCGCGTCGGTGTCGAGCGGATGGTCTTCGCCGCAGGGGCGGGTGCCGGGCCGGTAGGCCCACGCAATGCTTTGCGCGACCAGGCTGCTGCTGCCGGCTGCCCTGGCCGCCGCCACGAGGTTGCGGGTGCCTTCATCGCGGATGCGCGCGTTGTTGACCACGGCCTGCGCCATCTGCGATGGATCGAGACCGCGCGGCAGGTCGGTGAGCTGGTGGATCACGCCGGCGGGGCGGATGCGCTTGAACGCTGCGCTCAGCGCCGCCGCGTCGAAGACATCGACGATCACCGGGATCACACCGGCCGCTTCAAGTGCCTTGGCGCGGTCCGCGCGCCGCGTGCTGCCATGGACGATGTATCCGGCTTCGAGCAGCAGTGGCGCGAGTACGGTGCCGATGACGCCCGTGGCGCCAGCCAGGAATACGCTTTGGGTCATGGAGATGCTCCAGGGATGGGTCTTGCTGCAGGAGCATAGGAGTGATATTGGTCTGGAGAAAGATCCATTCTCGGGATTTTTAACTGTACCAATTCAAACCAAGGGGGGAGCTCTTGCGACACGCGAAAGACATCGAGCTGGCAATCGCGGCGCGTCCCGAGGGTGCGTCGCTGCAGCGCTGGCTGTACACCGAGATCAGCAGCGCGATCCTGGCGGGCAGGCTCGCACCCGGTGCGCGGCTGCCGCCCACGCGTGACATCGCGAGCCGCTACGGCGTGTCGCGCGGCACGGTGATCGGCGTGTTCGCGCAGTTGGCCGCAGAGGGCTATCTGTCGGCCCGGGTCGGCAGGGGCAGCTTCGTTGCGGCCGAGCTGCCCGAGCGGCGCCCGGCGCCGGCCGTGCGCGCGGACGACCTGCGCCGCCGCTCGGGCGGTGCCGGTGCGCCGGCATCGTCCGCGCCGCTGCCCGCCGCATTGTCGATGCGCGGCGAACGGCTTGCGCGCAGCCCGTTTCGCGTGGAGGGGCGTGCGCTGCAGGCGCCCGCGTTCCGGCTGAGTCAACCCGATCTCCGCGCTTTTCCGTCCGAGATCTGGGCGCGCATTGCCGCCAAACGCGCGCGCCAGGGGCACGGTGCGCTGCTGGGCGATGGCGAAGCACAGGGCTATCGGCCGCTGCGCGAGGCCATCGCCGACAATCTGCGCGTTGCCCGGGGGATTGCCTGTACCGCCGACAATATCCTGATGGTGGGCAGCGTCCAGCAGGTGCTCGACCTCGCCGCCCGGCTGCTGCTCGACCCCGGCGACGCGGTGTGGATGGAGGACCCGGGATATCCCGGCGCGCGCATGGTGCTGGAGGCTGCGGGCGCGGCCGTGGCCGGCATACCGGTCGACGCGGGCGGCCTGGATGTCGCCGCCGGCCGGGCAAGCGCGCCTGGTGCCCGCATGGCCTATGTGACCGCGGGCCGGCAGGCGCCGCTCGGGCCGCCGCTCGCGCTCGAGCGGCGCCTGGCGCTGCTCGCCTGGGCAGGCGCGGCCGGAGCGATCGTCATCGAAGACGACTACGACAGCGAGTACCGTTTCGAAGGCCCGCCGCTGGCGGCATTGAAGAGCCTCGACCAGGCCGGCTCCGTGATCTACTGCGGCACCTTCAGCAAGCTCCTGTTTCCGGCGTTGCGCATCGCCTATGCGGTGCTGCCCGATCACCTCGTCGCGCCGTTTGCGCGTGCGCTGTCGCTGACCGCGCGGCATATTCCCTTGGAGCCGCAGGCCACGCTCCACGCGTTTATCGCGGACGGGCATTTCGGGCGGCACATGCGGCGCATGCGCTTGCTGTACGGCGAACGCGCGCAGGCGCTGCGCATCGCGGCCGACCGCCACCTGCATGGCGCGCTGCATCTGCCCGCGATCCTGGCGGGCCTCGATGCGCCCGCGTTCCTTCCGCCCGGCACCGATGACGCGATGGTGGCGCGGCTGGCCGCCGAAGCCGGCCTCGAAGTGCGTCCGATGTCGTACTACGCGGTCGAGCGGCCCGCGCCGCCGGGCCTGGTCCTGGGGTTCGCCTCGGTCGATGCCGCGAAGATCCACGCCGGCGCGCGCACGCTTGCGGCGGTGCTGGCGCGCATGAAGYCGGGCCGGACGTAGTGCCGCGACGCGACGGCCCGCCCCCCCCACGCTATCGCGAGAACCCGTCGAAGATCAGTTGCCGCAGCCACTGGTTTCCCGGCTCGCGATTGTTCTTCGCATGCCATAGCACATTGATCACGATGTCCGGGATCTTGACCGGGCTGGGCGCGGTTTCCAGCCCGAACGGCTGCAAGGTGCGGTTCGCGTAGGCTTCGGGCACCACCGCCACCATATCGCTCGTCTGCAGGATATGGCCGAGCGCGACGAAGTGCGGTACGCGCAGGCGCAGCTTGCGCGCCACCCCCGCGCGCTGGATGACTTCGTCGACCACGCCGTGGCCGGTCCCGTCGGCCACGATGGCCACGTGCTCCGCGTGGCTGAACGCGCGCAGCGACATGCCTTCGCGCGCGAGCGGATGACCTCGGCGGAACAGGCAGACATAGCGCTGCCGGAACAGGCGCCGCTGGAAGAAGCCGGCCTTCAGGTCCGGCAGGAAGCCGATCGCCAGGTCGACTCGGCCGCTTTCCATTTCCTCGCGCAGATTGACCGTGTGATTGCGCACGGTGCTGATGGTGACGCCGGGCGCGACAGCGGACAGCGTCTTCATCAGTTCGGGCAGGAAATAGATCTCGCCGATGTCGGTCATCGCCAGCGTGAACGCGCGCGTGCTCGAGGCGGGATTGAACGTGGTCCTTGCATTGAGCGTCTGGTGGATGGCGGCGAGCGCGTCGCTGATCGGTCCGGCCAGGCTCTCCGCATAGGGCGTGGGCACCATGCCCCTGGACGTGCGCAGGAACAGTTCGTCGCCCAGCAGCTTGCGCAGGCGGTTCAGGGCATTGCTGATGGCGGGCTGGGAGGTGCCGAGCGAATCCGCCACCGCCGATACCCGGCGCGCCTGCAGCAGTTCGTTGAAGACCACCAGCAGGTTCAGGTCGATTTCCCGCAGGTCCATGGGTGTGTGTTGGGGTGTGGGTGGGTGGGTGTGTTTCAGTCTTATCACTGCAGGTGATATCGCATATCACCTTTCTTCCATTTATTAATATTACCAGCGGCGGCAAGATACCCACAAACAACGCGACCCCACCATGGAGACAAAGCGATGAGCGAGCAACCTCTCGTATTCAGCAAGGCGGGATGGCAGGACGACGGCTCGAGCCGCGTGCCGTTCCAGGCCTATACCGACGACGCCATCTACCAGCGCGAACTCGAGCGCTTTTTTTACTCGGGCCACTGGTGCTATGTCGGGCTCGAGGCCGAGATCCCGGCGGCGGGCGACTTCAAGCGCACGGTGATCGGCGAGAGGTCGGTGATAGTGAGCCGCACCGCGGACGGCGAAGTCCATGTGGTGGAGAACGTCTGCGCGCATCGCGGCGTGCAGTTCTGTCGCGAGAAGTTCGGCAACCGGAAGGACTTCACGTGCCCGTATCACCAGTGGAACTACGATCTGAAGGGCAACCTGGTCGGCGTGCCGTTCCGGCGCGGGGTGCGGCTCGACGGCAAGGTCAACGGTGGCATGCCGCCCGACTTCGATCCGAAGCAGCACGGCCTGACCAGGCTCAGCGTGGCGCGCCGCAACGGGGTGATCTTCGCCTCGTTCGATCACGACATGCCCACGCTGGAGGCGTATCTCGGCCCGACGATCCTCGCGTACTTCGATCGCGTCTTCGATGGCCGCAAGCTGACCATCCTCGGGTACAGCCGCCAGCGGATTCCGGGCAACTGGAAGCTGATGCAGGAGAACATCAAGGATCCCTACCACCCCGGGCTGCTGCACACGTGGTTCGTCACGTTCGGGCTCTGGCGCGCCGACAACCGGTCCCAGCTGAAAATGGACGAGCATTTCCGGCATGCCGCGATGATCTCCACGCGCGGCAGCGCCGGCAAGAGCGACGTCACGGCGGGCGTGTCGAGTTTCAAGGAGCAGATGAGCCTGCACGACGACCGCTTCCTCGACGTCGTGCATGAAGCATGGTGGGGCGCGCCGACGGCGGTCATGATGACCCTGTTTCCCAGCCTGATCGTGCAGCAACAGGTCAACTCGGTATCCACGCGGCATATTCAGCCCGCCGGGCACGGCGCATTCAACTTCGTCTGGACCCATTTCGGTTTCGAGCACGACGACGCCGAGATGACGCGCCGCCGCCTGCGGCAAGCCAACCTGTTCGGTCCCGCCGGCTTTGTGTCGGCCGACGACGGCGAGGTCATCGAGTTCTCGCAGGAGGGCTTCGAGCAGAAGCCGCAGCAGCACACATTGGCGGAACTGGGCGGCCGGGAGATCGGAGATACGGAGCACATGGTGACCGAAACGCTGATCCGCGGCATGTACGACTACTGGCGCCGCGTGATGGAGGCCTGAACCATGCTCGACTTCGAAACCTATGCCAAGGTACTGGCGCTCTATGCGGACTACGCCGCGGCCCTCGACAGCAATACGTGGGAAGCCTGGCCGGAGTTCTTTACCGAGGATTGCGTGTACAAGCTCCAGCCGCGCGAGAACCACGAGCGAGGCCTGCCGCTGGCCACGCTGTCGTTCGAGAGCCGCGGCATGCTCAAGGATCGTATCTATGGGGCCACCGAGACCATCTTCCATGATCCGTACTACCAGCGGCACGTCGTCGGCATGCCGCGCATCCTCAAGGCTGACGCGCAGCGGATCGAGTCGGAGGCCAACTATGCGGTGTTCCGCACCAAGCCGGACGGCTTGTCGACGGTGTTCAACGTAGGCCGCTATATCGATGTGATCCGCCTGACCGGCGCGGGGCTGAAGTTCGAATCGCGGCTGTGCGTGTTCGACAGCGAGATGATCCCCAACTCGATCATCTATCCGATCTGAGCTGGCGGGCCGGGAAGCGAGGGCCCGCCGCCATCCCGGAGCCTGCATGCGGGCTCCGTGTATTCACTCTGTGTATTCATCCTGAGGGAGACATTCAATGACCCAGTGGTATGCCGTCGGCTCTCCCGACGATTTCGTCGAAGGCGAACCCGTTGCCGTAGTGGCGGGGCAGCAGCCTGTCGCCGTGTTCCGCCTGGCGCAGGGCCTGTTCGCCATCCATGACCTCTGCACGCACGGCCACGCGCGGCTGTCGGAGGGCTTCGTCGATGGGGATTGCGTCGAGTGCCCGCTGCACCAGGGCCTGGTCGACATCCGTACCGGTGCGCCGCGCTGCGCGCCGATCACCGAAGCGGTGCGCACCTACCCGGTGCGCGTCAACGAGGGGAGCGTCGAGATCCATGTCGAATGAAGCGATGGTGATCGTGGGCGCCGGGCACGCGGCGCGGCGCGCGGCGGAGTCGTTGCGGCAGATCTCGCCCGGCGTGCGCGTGCTGATGCTCGGCGACGAGCCGGAACTGCCGTATGACCGCCCGTTGTTGTCCAAGGATGCGCTGACCAGCGACGCTGGCGAGCAGCGGGCCTTCATCCGTGCGGCGGACTGGTATGTGCAGCAGCGCATCGAAATGCGGCTCGGCGTGCGTGTGCAGGCGATCGACCGCGCCGCGCGCGAAGTGCGGCTCGACGACGGCTCGCGGATCGGCTACGCGCGCCTGCTGCTGGCGACGGGGTCGCGCGTCAGGCGTTTTTCCGGCCCCGTGGCCGGCGATGCGCCGGTGCACTACGTGCGCACGGTTGCGGACGCGCGCGGATTGCGCGCGGCGCTGGCGGCGGGGCGGCGGATTGTCGTCCTGGGCGGCGGCTTCATCGGACTCGAAGTGGCCGCGGCGGCCGTGTCGCGCGGCTGCAAGGTAACGCTGGTCGAGCCGGCCGGCCGCTTGCTGCAGCGCTCGATGCCGCCGCAGGTGAGCGCCTTCATGCTTGCCCTGCATGCGGCGCGCGGGGTGGAGATGCGCGTGGCAACGCAGGCGCTTGGCATCCGGTGCGGGGCGCGCGGCACGGCTATGGTCGAAACCGATCGCGGCGAGATCGAGGCAGATGCGGTCGTGGTCGGCATCGGCGTGGTGCCGAACCTGGAACTGGCGCAGGCCGCGGGGCTTGCCGCCGACAATGGCGTGCTGGTCGACGCGCAATGCCGCACCAGCGATCCCTCGATCTTTGCGGCGGGCGAGGTGACGAACCACTTCAATCCGCTGCTGGGCCGGCACATTCGCATCGAGTCCTGGCAGGTCGCGGAAAACCAGCCGGCCGTCGCCGCGGCGAACATGCTGGGGGGCGAGGCAAGCTACGCCGAAACGCCGTGGCTATGGTCCGATCAATACGACTGCAATCTGCAGACGCTCGGCGTCTTCGGCGCTCGCCAAACCATCACGGTGCGCGGTAACCCGGCCGGCACGTCGTTCAGCGTCCTGGCGTTCGGCGAAGACGACAAGCTCGAAGCCGTCGCCAGCGTGAATGGTGGCCGCGATATTGCCGCCTGCCGCCGCCTGATCGCCGCGGGAAAAGTGCTGGACAGGGCCCGCATCGCCGACGCCGCCACGCCATTGCGTACCTTGTTGTGAGGCCGTGCGCGGGCGGGCTGCGCCATTGCCCGGCCACGCATGCGGGCCGATCGGGTTTGTAGTGGCAAGGCGCTGACTCTACAATCAACTCTGGCGCCAGGCCGCTTCATTGTCTTGTCGATGAGACGTTTGTGCCCTGGCGCTTACGCGGGTTTTGCGTTTTTCCACGTGTTTTTACGTTTTCCACGTTTTCCACGTTTTCCCGCGTTTCCCCGATTTTTTTCCCAGGCGCAGTGACAGGAGTGGACAATGGCCAAACGCGAGCGCGCCGCGCGCGCCTTGCAAGATGAGGTGAGCCGGCGCATCCAGCGCATCGACGACATCATCGAGGACGGCGCGAAGATCCGCGTGCCCGCGCCGCAGCCGCACGCGCGCGATGCGCGCGGGCGCAACTGGGACATGAAGGGATTCGGCAACGCCGCGGGGTACGAGAAGGGCATCCGCGCCGTGGTGGACAAGGCGCGCGACGAATTCGACCTGGCGGAACTCCCGGCCCGGGCCGAAGCCGATCCCTTTGGCGGCGATTCGTGATCCGGCCGGAAACGGCCTTGTTGGAGTAATGCATGCAGGCTTGCGATCCCTGCCATCTGCTCGTCGGCGCGCCGGTCTCCGTGCAGCCGCATGAAAACCTGGCCGCGTCCGGCGCGGGCGCGCTGGGCATGGAGATCAATTCGCGCTGGGTTGACCGGCCCTGGCGCTGTACGGTGTGCGGCGCGTGGATGTTCCAGAATGCCGCCCATGGCGATCCGCCCAATGTCTGGCGCATGGGCCGGCGTCCGCACGACCGGCCGCAGGAGCGTGCCTGAGCCGGAGCCTCCCTGTGCGGGGTGTCGTCGCTGCGCTGCGGCATGCTACGATGGCTGCAACGGGGGAGACATCATGAGTGAATCGAGAACGCTGCACTATCGCGGCTACGTGGTCCTGATTTCGGTGCAGCAGCAGGAGCGCGATTGCCTTGTGAGCGCTTCGATCGTGCGCGAGGGCAAGGGCGAGGTGCGCAACCCCTCGCCGCTGCAATCGTGGGTGGGGCATGAACAAGGCGGGCTGCTGGAGGTGGCGGACCGGGCCCAGGCGCGCGCATGCCGCCTGATCGACGCGACGGTGGACCATGTTGCCTATGCGGCGGATTGAGCGCCGGCGCACCAGTCGCCAGAAGTTTTGCGTCATGGCCTACATGGCGGCGTCTCGCGGTCGTTAATGCGGGTATGAACTCATTCGATGCTTCCGAAGACGGTGCGGCCAACTCCGACGCCATGGGCTGGGGTTCTTCGCCGCCCAACGTGCTGGCGGCAGTGCTCAATTCAGCCCTGGCCGCCGAAGACTTGCACGGCTTTGCCGCGCTCCTGTCCGATATGGCGCGCGACCGCGGCCTGAAGGGCACGCGCGGTGCTCACCAGTCTATCTATGACATGCCCTATGCCAGCCTCCTGCCGCGCCAGCAGCATCTGCTGGCCGACGCGTTCGAGCTGCTGATCCGTCTAGGGCTGGAGCTGCAGCCTCGCCGCCCACGCGTGCTGGGCGACGGCCCGGACGATCTCCTGGCACGCGGCACGCACGATATCCCGGCGGCCTGAGAGGCGTCGCAACGGTTGTCCGCAGGCGGCCGGCGCGGTGGCAGAAGGCCCGCGCCGCGTGCTAGCATCACGCGAAAACCGGGGGCGCTGTGGCCCTGCACGAACAGTTCRCCGCATGACGGCGACGCATTGCCCGCGCCGGAGCCGATTCCGTCCGGGCGACGCCGGCACCGGCCGCATGCGCAGGCCACGGTGTCCGAGGGGAGCGATCGCGAGCAGTGGAGGTATGTGTGATGGACGAAGACGAACCTTTCGGGGTTGTGTTCGAGGATTTTCGCGTCATCTGGGTGGCCGAGCGCCTGCAGGACGGCACCTGGACTGCACGCTATTGCTGGAGCCCGGGTACGTCCGGAGCCTCCGGAAAGGCGTTGCAGGCGGCCGTGCTGAGCGGCAAGTCCAAGCGCCTGCTGGGCGATTTCAAGACCGAGGAAGACACCGTCGCGGCGATCAAGGCGGCGGTATTGCTCGAGGCGAAATGGGGCCGCTGAAGCCTAGGGCCCGGGCTTGGCGAATTCCGGCAGCGCGATGCTGCTCCATTTCCAGGTCCAGGGCCCCGTGCGCGTCAGGCCGATGACGATGCGTTCGCCGTTGTCCTTGGTGGCCGATGCCTCGACGGCGTTCAGGCCGCGGTAGGACAGCGCGTACCTGAGCGCATCCTTGGCGGCATCCGGCTTTTCCTGCTTGCCCGTCTCGCCTGGTTGCGGAGCGGGCGCGGATGCGGAGGGCGCGGCGCGCGGCGGCGCGGCGGCTGGTTTTTCGCCGGCCATCAGCGCCATCACGCCGGCCGGCGACACCATCGTGTCGATCATGGTGTTGATGACGGCAAGGCCGATGGCCTGGCCGATGCCGGCCAGCGGCGTATCGCGCAGCACAGGCGCGTTGCCGAGCTTCTGCTGCAGCGAGGCGGTCAGCTGCCCCTTCAGGCTCTCGCGCAGGGCAGGATAGTCCACGTAACGTGAGAATTTGTCGGCGTCGCGCGTCTCGATGGCGGTGCGCATCTGGTAGAGCGTCCAGTACGGGCTGGCATAGCTGGTGGCGGCAACGGCGATCGCCGCAACGATCGCCGCCTTGAGGGATCTGTTCATCGCGTATCCGGTTGGCGCCTCCGCGGTGGCGATTGCCTGATTCCCTGATGGCCTGATGGCGACCGTGGTCCCCGGACGCCGGCGCATCGCTCCAGTTCCCTTATCCAGCCCCCGTGCTCGCCACCGCGTGCCGTGATCTCCTGTCGCCTAGCAGACGCCAGCCTGGCTGCGCTCGAGCAATCCGATCTCGCGTATGGCCACGGACAGCATCGACAAGCCGGCCGCGCCCGACGCGCGCTGGTCCGCCAGCATGCGCGAGAAGCGCTCGATCTGCCCCTGCCGCCCGCTGCGCCATGCTTCGACCAGCTTCTCCACGGTATCCAGTTCGATCGGTTGCGCCAGCACGCTTACGGTCAGCGCGCGCTTGAGGCGGCCCAGGTCTTCCAGCGCGGTGGTGCGCGCCAGCAGGTCCCAGTGGCTGTCGGCTGGCAGGGCCTGGGCGCGCTCGCGCAGCCAGCCGAAACTGAATTCCGTATCGAGCGCGAAATAGACGGCGGCCACCAGCGCCAGGTCGCGTTGCGTGGTGGCAGCCACGTCCGCAATATCCAGCGCCGCGGCGGAGATTTCTCCGGCGGCCACGCGCAATGCCAGTGCGTCGTCCACGCCGGCCTGGCTCAGGCCCTGGCGCCGTTCGGCCAGCGCCRCCGCTTCCGGCGCGGCCAGCAGCGCCGGCAATTGCGGCGTGAGCCAGGCGGCGGCCTGGGCGTAGCCGGCGCTTTCGCCGCCGCCCACACGGGTGGCTTGCGGGTGGCGCAGGAACCACAGGCTGGCGAGCTCCAGGAGTCGGCCAACGGCAGCGAACATGCGCGCCTGCACCTCATCGTCGACGCGGTTGTCGAGCGCATCGATCTCGGCCCACAGCGGATCCAGGCCGAAGACATCGCGCGCAATGAGGCAGGCACGCACGATGTCCGCGGGGCGCGCGTCGGTTTCTTCCAGAATTCGGTGCACGAAGGTGGCGCCGATGCGGTTGACCAGGGTGTTGGTCAGGTGCGTGGACAGGATCTCGCGCCGCAGCGGGTGGCGCAGCATGGCTTCGCCATGCCGCGCGCGCAGCGGCTGCGGGAAATACGCGGGCAGCAGGCTCGCCACCAGCGGATCCTCGGGCAGGGCCGAGGCCAGCAGTTCCTCGTACAGCCACATCTTGCTGTAAGCCAGCAGCACGGCGCGTTCGGGCGATGTCAGCCCCAGTCCGGCTGCCTTGCGCTCCACCACTTCGTCATCCGTGGGCAGGAATTCCAGCGCGCGCTTGAGGCGCCCGGCGCGTTCGAGCCAGCGGATCAGGCGCGCTTCCTGGTCGAGCAGCGCGGCGGCGCAGCGGCCGGCCACCGACAGCGCCTGGGTCTGGTAGTAATTGTCCTCCAGCACCAGCAGGCCGACCTCGTCGGTCATTTCCGCCAGCAGCTTGTTGCGCTGCTTCTCGGTCATCTCGCCATCGGCTACCACCAGCCCCAGCAGGATCTTGATATTGACCTCGTGGTCCGAGCAGTCCACGCCGGCGGAGTTGTCGATGGCATCGGTGTTGATGCGCCCGCCGTTCAGGGCGAACTCGATGCGGCCGAGCTGGGTGAAGCCGAGGTTGCCGCCTTCGCCCACCACCTTGCAGCGCAGCTCGGCGCCGTTGACGCGCACGGGATCGTTGGCGCGGTCGCCCACCTGCAGGTGGGTCTCGTGGCTGGACTTGACGTAGGTGCCGATGCCGCCGTTGTAGAGCAGGTCGACCGGCGCCAGCAGGATCGCGTGCACCAGCTCGGCCGGCGACAGCGCCGTGGCGCTGATGCCGAGGCAGGCCTGGACCTCGGGCGTGAGCGCGATGGTCTTTGCCGTGCGCGGGAACAGGCCGCCGCCGGCGGAGACCAGGCTCATGTCGTAATCGGCCCAGCTCGAGCGCGGCAGCGCGAACATGCGCTGGCGCTCGCGCAGGCTGACGGCCGGGTCGGGCGAGGGATCGAGGAAGATATGGCGATGGTCGAACGCCGCCACCAGCTTGATATGCGGCGACAACAGCATGCCGTTGCCGAACACGTCGCCGGACATGTCGCCGACGCCGGCCACGGTGAAATCGGTGGACTGGATATCGACGCCCATCTCGCGGAAATGGCGCTTGACGGATTCCCAGGCGCCGCGCGCGGTGATGGCCATCTTCTTGTGGTCATAGCCGACCGAGCCGCCCGAGGCGAACGCATCGCCCAGCCAGAAGCCATACTCGGCGGAGATGGCGTTGGCGTAGTCGGAGAAGCTCGCGGTGCCCTTGTCGGCGGCCACCACCAGGTAGGGATCGTCGCCGTCCTCGCGCACCACTTCGGGCGGCGGCACCAGCGTGCCGGCGACGCGGTTGTCGGTCACATCGAGCAGGCCGCGCAGGAAGGTCTGGTAGCAGGCAACGCCTTCCTGCAGCACCGCGTCGCGGTCGGTGGCRAGCGGCGGGCGCTTGACCACGAAGCCGCCCTTGCTGCCCACCGGCACGATCACCGTGTTCTTGACCATCTGGGCCTTCATCAGGCCCAGTACCTCGGTGCGGAAGTCCTCGCGCCGGTCAGACCAGCGCAGGCCGCCACGGGCCACCGGGCCGCCGCGCAGGTGCACACCCTCGACGCGCGGCGAGTAGATCCAGATCTCGAACATCGGGCGCGGCTCCGGCAGGCCTGGCACCCTGGACGGGTCGAACTTGAACGACAGGCAGGGGCGCGGACCACCGTCGGCGCCATGGCGGAAGTAGTTGGTGCGCACCGTGGCGTTGATCACGCCGAGGAACAGCCGCAGGATGCGATCTTCGTCCAGGTTCGGCACCTGGTCCAGCGCGGCGCCGATGGCGTGCAGCAGCTTCTCGCAGCGCGCCGCCCGGCCGGTTTCCGTGGCGGGGTCGAAGCGCGCCACGAACAGTTCCACCAGTTGTGCGGCGATCGCCGGATTGCCGGTCAGGGCACGCTCGATATAGGCGTCGCTGAAGGTCGAGCCGACCTGGCGCAGGTAACGCGCATAGGCGCGCAGGATGGTCACGTCGCGCGCGGCGAGTTCGGCGCGCAGCACCAGGCGGTTGAAATCGTCGTTCTCGATCTCGCCGCTCCATGCACGCGCGAAGGCGTCCTCGAACAGCGCCTTGATGCGCGCGATGTCCGCGCCCAGGTCGACGCCGGCGGCGACGCCGTCGGCCATCTCGAGCCCGAAGTCGTGGACCCACACCGGCGACGCGCCGCTCGGCTCCACCAGATAGGGGCGCTCTTCGTCCACGCGCACGCCGAGGTGTTCGAGCATCGGCAGGCTGAGCGACAGCGCGATGGGCTCGCGCGCGCGGTAGACCTTGAAGCGGAACGCGCCGGGCGCGGCCTCGATCGGCCGGTACAGGTTCATTGCCACGCTGCCGCTGGCCTGGGCGGCTTCCATCAGTTCGATGTCGCGCACCGCGGTGCGGGCTGGGTAGTCCTCGCGGTAGCCGGCCGGGAACGAGTCGCCGTAGCGGCGCAGCAGCCGGTTGCCCTGTTCTTCGCCGTTGCTGTCCAGCAAGGCCGCGGCGAGGTCGTCCTGCCAGCGGCGCGCGGCCTGCACGATGCGCGCCTCCAGTTCGTCCGGGTTGACCTCGGGCATGGTGCCCGGCTCGCCGCGCACGATCAGCTGGATGCGCGCCAGCGGCGACTCCGACAGCTGGGGCGTGAACTCGCAGCTATTGCCGTGGAAGGCGGTCATCAGCAGCTTCTGGATGCGCTGGCGCAGGTCGGTGTTGTACTTGTCGCGCGGCACGAACACCAGGCAGGAGACGAAGCGGTCGAAGCGGTCGCGGCGCACGAACAGGCGGATGCGCTGGTGTTCCTGCAGGCGCAGGATGCCCAGGGAGATGTCGAACAGCTCGTCTTCGTCGGCCTGGAACAGCTCGTCGCGCGGGTATTGCTCGAGGATGGTCACCAGCGACTTGTAGAGATGGCCCTTGGTCAGGAAGCCCGCGCGCGCCAGGATATTGGCGAACTTGCGGCGCACCAGCGGGATCTCCGCGCTGGAGGTCATGTAGGCGCTGGAGGTGTACAGGCCGATGAAGCGGCGCTCGCCGGTGATCTTGCCGCTGGCGTCGCTGAGCTTGACGCCGACGTAGTCGAGGTAGCCGGGCCTGTGCACGGTGGCGCGCGAATTGGCCTTGGTGACGAAGATCGGCGAGCTGCCTTCGATCACGCTGCTGGCGGCCGCGGGCAGTTCGGTGAGCGCGCCGGCTTCTTCGGGGCGCAGGCTCTCGCGCAGGATGCCGGCGCCGGAGCCGGCCACGCCGCGCAGGTAGAAGCGGTCGTCCCGGGTGATCAGTTCGTAGTCGCGCTGCCCGAGGAAGGTGAAGTGATCGTCCAGCATCCATTGCAGGAAGGCGCATGCCTCCTGCGTCTCCGGCTGCCTGCCTTCGGGGCCCTGCGCCAGCATCTCCACGGTGGTGCGCGCGGTGGCCGCCATGCCGGGCCAGTCCTCCACCGCGGCACGCACATCGCCCAGCACGCGCGCGATGCCGCTGCGCAGGGCTTCCTGCGTGGCGGCGTCGCCGCAGCGGTCTACCTCGAAATGAATGAAGGATTCCAGGCGCGGGCCGGAGGCGGCGCCGTTGCCGGCGGCGAGGTCGCCGGCGTCGCCTTCGCCGCCGAGGCCGACCCTGGCAATGGTGCCGTCGGCGCTGCGCCAGATCAGGAATACCGGATGGATGGCCGAATGCAGGGCCAGCCCGAGCCGGTTGATCTCCATGGTGACCGAGTCCACCAGGAAGGGCATGTCGTCGTTGACGATTTCGACCACCGAGTGGTCGGAGTGCCAGCCGTGCTGCTCCAGGTTGGGGTTGTACACCCGCAGCCGGGCATTGCCGGGCACGAAGCGCTGCGCGGTCTGCCAGTGCGCCATCACCGCGCCGTAGAGATCGGCCACGTCGCGCTGCAGCAGGTCTTCGGTGTCGGTCAGGTCGTAGTAGTGCCGCAGGAAGGGCTCCACCTTGACGAACATCTCGCCGGGCAGGCGGCCCTGGGCGAATTGCATCAGGTCGGCCAGCAACTGGGCCAGTCGCGTTTCGCTTTCCGCCAGCATGGTGTCTCCCCCAGACGGCTTGAGTTTTGGCAGGTCCATGCCGGCGGTATCCCGCGCGGCGCCATTCTGGCGGCGCCATCTGCGGGGCGGCATGAGCTTGCTAACTACTGTAGAGCATAAAGAAGCGGGCCGCGCGCCAAGTGCGAGGCACATGCGCGATGATCGGACAAGGTCCGGCGGCGCTGGAGGTTCTATGAATTTTGCGACTGGTTTTCATGATTTTATATCGGTGATGGAATATGTCTGCTCTGGCTACACTGCTTATCTGCACCTTACCGGCCGGTAGGAGACGCTAGCAGGGCAGGGCGCCAGGTCCTGCCGCGGCTAGTGCCACGCCGCAATCTGCCGGGACAGGTTTCATGGAGACATAAGATGTACAAGGAACGAATCCGGCTGGACAGCCTCCTCGGCAAGGTCATGCCGGCGCAAGCCGCGGCAGCGATGATCCGCGATGGCATGACCGTCGGCATGAGCGGCTTCACCCGCGCGGGCGACTGCAAGGCCGTGCCCGAAGCGCTGGCCCGGCGCGCGCAAACCGAGCCGCTTCGCATCACGCTGATGACCGGCGCTTCGCTGGGCAACGACACCGACAAGATCCTGTCCGAGGCCAATGTCCTGGCGCGGCGCCTGCCGTTCCAGGTCGATCCGACGCTGCGGCGCAAGATCAATGCGGGCGAAGTGATGTTCATCGACCAGCATCTGTCGGAGACCGTGGAGCAGCTGCGCGGCCGCCAGATCGCGCCGGTGGACGTGGCGGTGGTGGAAGCCGTCGCCATCACCGAAACCGGCGGCATCGTGCCGACCACTTCGGTGGGCAATTCGGCCAGCTTTGCCATGCTGGCCAGCAAGGTCATCGTCGAGATCAATCTCAATATGCCGGCCGGGCTGGAAGGCCTACACGACATCTACCTGCCCACGCCGCGCCCGTACCGCCAGCCGATCCCGCTGATCGCGGCCGAGCAGCGCATCGGCCTGCCGTATATCCCGGTGGACCCGGCCAGGATCGCGGCGATCGTGATCACGCAGAAGGACGACAGCCCGTCCAACGCCTTGCCGCYCGACCAGGAAACCCGGCAGATCGCGGGGCACCTGAACGATTTCCTCCTGCATGAAGTTCGCGCGGGCCGGCTGGCGCCGGCGCTGCAGCCGCTGCAGGCCGGCATCGGCACCATTGCCAACGCGGTGCTGCACGGCCTGATCGATTCGCCGTTCCGCGACCTGAAGATGTATTCGGAAGTGCTGCAGGACAGCACCATCGAACTGCTGGACGCCGGGCGGCTGAGCTTTGCTTCGGCATCGTCGGTCACCTTGAGCAGCCCCGTCTATGCGCGCTTCCTGGCGGACCTGGAGCGCTACAAGGCGCGCGTGATCCTGCGCCCGCAGGAGATCAGCAACCATCCGGAGGTGCTGCGCCGGCTCGGCCTGATCACCATCAACACGGCGCTGGAGTGCGACATCTACGGCAACGTGAATTCCACCCATGTGGGTGGCACGCATATGATGAACGGTATCGGCGGCTCGGGCGATTTTGCGCGCAACGCGCATATCTCGGTGTTCGTCACCAAGTCCGTGGCCAAGGCCGGTGCGATCTCGAGCATCGTGCCCATGGTCTCGCATGTCGACCACACCGAGCATGATGTCGACATCATCGTGACCGAGCACGGCCTTGCCGACCTGCGCGGCCTGGCGCCGCGCGAACGGGCCCGGCAGATCATCGCCAACTGCGCCGATCCGCTCTACCGCGATTTGCTGCAGGACTATGTGACGCGTGCCGGACGGCGCGGCGGGCATACGCCGCACCTGATCGAAGAAGCGCTGGCATGGCACGCCCGCTTCCGCGAGGAAGGCACCATGGGTGGCGTCGGCACGCGGGCAGCAGCGTGATCCGGCGGGAAGATGCGCGCGCCGCCTCCGTGCCTTCCCCATCTGCCGCCGGCCCCGCGGGGCCGGGAATTTCCCGAAGTATTCCTATCCCTTGAAGATCAGTACCGCCAGCACCAGGGAGGAAGCCATGAGTATCAGCACGTCTAGCATGATGGTCTCCGAAAGGAGATGGGTGCAATAACTGGCAAGCAATGAAAGGCGGTACCGGAAGCATGAAGCCGCGCAGCGCCCGAGGCTGTCGGCGGCTATCTGTTTCATGCCGGGATATATCCCGCGTTTCCCCGTGCGGCGTCTTCCGCATGGCGGCGTTTCAAGCGGGCGTTGCAGTTGCGGTGTGCTGTACCGATGCTGCTGCCGGCAGCGCGCGCGGACGGTGCGCTAGCGCACCAACCGCGGCAATGCCCGCCGGAGGCGGGCAGGCAGGCTTACTGCTTGGGCGCGGCGTTCGCGCCGTCGGTGTAGGGATCGGGCTTGCCCGACTTGGCACCATCCGAGTACGGATCGAACTTGCCGGACTTGGCGCCATCGGTGTAGGGATCGGCCTTCTTCTTGGCGCCCTTGGTGCCGTCCGCGTTCAGGCTGGACTTGGTCGACTTCTTGGCGCCATCGGTATAGGGGTCGAACTTGCCCGACTTGGCGGCGCTCTTGTTGGGGTCCACCTTGTTGGTATGGCTGCCGCCATACAGGTCGCCGCCATCGGTGTAGTTCTTCTGGGCATGCGCCAGTTGCGCGCCGCCAAAGGCGGTCATGGCTGCAATGATCAGGGCGGATACGGTCTTGTTGCGCATTTTCATCCTCGTGAGTATTGGCCACGGGCAGGGGGCATGGCCGTAGAACTGCTTGTCTGACCCGGCTACTTTACCGACTCGGGAGGACCCTGCGAAGTCAATCTTTCTTCCCCCTGTATTGAAACATCGAATACAGGCAGGAATCGTGCGCTAGATCAAGCGCGGACAGGTATGRCAGGGAGGGCGGGCGTGGCAGGGCGGCGGAGGCGGCGGAAAGGCCACCTCGCGGGCCCGCACGGGCCCGGGCGCAGAGCGGGCATGCAGCGAATCCGGCCGGGGATGGCCGGATTCGCCCGGTGCTTACTCGAGCGTGATGTTCTGGTCGTGCGCGATCTTCTTGCGCAGTTCCAGTTCACGCTTGATCTGGGCGGCATATTGCTGCGGCGTATTGCCGTCGGGGTAGGCCCCGCTTTCAGCCAGGCGGCGCTTGACGTTGGGATCCTGCAGGGTCTTCACGGCGGCGTCATGCACCTTGGCGACGATGGCCGCAGGCGTGTTGGCGGGCGCCACCAGGCCGTACCAGGCCATATTGTTCATGTCCTTCATGCCGGCTTCGGCGAAGGTCGGCACTTCAGGCAGGCCTTCCACGCGCTTGGGCGCGGCCACCGCCAGGGCACGCAGCTTGCCAGCCTGGATATGGGGCATCGAGGACGGCAGGTTGTCAAACTGGCCGCTGACCTGGCCCGCCAGCGTATCGTTCAGGGCAGGGCCCGATCCACGATAGGGAACGTGGACCATGTCCGTCTTGGTCAGGAACTTGAACAGCTCGCCGTCCAGATGCGAGATGCTGCCCTTGCCTGCCGAGGCGTAGCTGTACTTGCCGGGATTGGCCTTCACCAGCGCGACGAATTCCTGCAGGGTCTTGGCCGGCACCTTCGGATTGACCGTCARCACGTTCGGCACGTTGACCAGGTTGGTGATCGGCGCGAAGTCCTTGAGCGGATCGTAGGGGTTGCGGGCGTTGGTGGCCGGGTTGGTCGCCATGGTGCTGACCGTGGCGATGCCCAGCGTGTAGCCGTCCGGTGCGGACTTGGCCAGCGCGTCGGCGCCGATCACGCCACCGCCGCCGCCACGGTTTTCCACGACCACCGGCTGGCCGAGCTCGCGCCCGATGCCGTCGGCTACCGAGCGTGCCACGATGTCGGTGGTGCCGCCCGCGGCGAACGGAACAATCAGGCGGATCGGCTTGGTGGGGTAGGTTTGTGCAAAGGCGCCCTGGCACAGGCCAACGAGGACCAGACAAGCTGCGCTACTGACTTTCAAGACTGCTTTCAAGAGAGGCTCCGAAGATTCTAGGTCTGCTTGCGGTCCGGCCAGGGTGCGGGCGTGGCGGTCTGCGCCGGCTGTCCCGTCGTTTTTGTTTGCTGCCCTGCCGGCTTGCCGCGAGGTCCCGGGCAGCGGGCGCAAGCTGCCACGGGTTTTGCGAAGCGACCGGAATGGTTCCGTAATGCGGAACCATGTTCCGCGATGTGCTTCAGGCGCAATTCAACCGTGAAAGCGTGGCCGGCGGAATCGGTATCAACCCGGTATCAGCTTGCCATCCGGGCATCCGGCATGCGAGGCGCATGCGCCTGGCGGGCGATGCGAACAAGGAAGAATGGGGAAATGTGCGAGCGAGGAGCGAAGGGAGGGGCTCGAAACAATGCCAGGGGTGGAAATGAAAAAAGCCGGAAGCATTTCTGCTTCCGGCTTTTTGAATTCGCTGGTGGGGCGTGAGTGACTCGAACACTCGACCTACGGATTAAGAGTCCGCTGCTCTACCAACTGAGCTAACGCCCCAACGAAGAAAGAGATTCTATCATCGTTTTTGAGTTTGTCAAACGTTCGATGATTTTTTGTCTCGGGTCTCATTGCAGGCGCAGTTGCGGATCGCCCCGCCTGGCCTCGCCGTGTCCCGGCGCGCGGCTCGTCGACGGCGGCGACGCGCGTGCTCAGGCGCGCGTGGCCTGATCGAGTGCGAACATGCGGCAATGCTCGAGGTAGCCCACCTCGTGGCTGGCGATCAGATCCAGCACGCTGGTCCACAACCATGATGGCGCATCGAGTTGCTTCGAGCGGTTACGTGCGAGTTCGGCCAGCCAGGCGCGCTGGGTGGAGAGGTCCATCTGCCGCGCGTGGGCGTTGCCTACCACCTCGCCCAGGTACATCGCCACGCGGCTGGCCTCTTCCTGTGGCAGGGTGTCGATCTCCAGCTTGAGATCCTGCGGCAGCAGTTCGCGCATGAAGACCGATCTGTCGAGCAGGGTCGAACAGGCGATGCGGTCGCCCAGCGCAGGCGACAGATGTCGCGCGCCTTCGGCCACGCGCTCGCCGTTGCCGCGCGGCATGCTGACCTTCGGGTAGCTCGGTGCCGCTGCCTTCACGGCTTCCTTGATATCGATGAGGCAGACTTCGGGGCTCGGGCTGTCCTGGCTGCCTACCGACAGCAGCACGGCGTAGCGCAAGCGTCCCAGCGAACTGCAGCCCTTGACCCAGTAGGCCGCGTCTACCATCTCCACGCGCGCGCCCTCGTCGCGCGAGGTCAGCAGCGTGGCGAGGTGCGCGATCTCGCGCCGTTCGAACAGTGCGCGGATCGCTTCGCGCTCGTCCTTTGCGAGCGGCCAGAACCGTTTGCCGAGCGGGATGGCCGGCGTGGTGTCCTGCAGGCGCTCGCGTGCGAGATGCTTCCACTTGCGCCCGAGCGCCAGGCGCATCACGGTGCGCACCGCGGCGGGCCGGCGCGATACCAATCCGGCCGCGGCGTCCGGATTGTCGAAGGCGCTCTCGTATCCGACCACCAGGCTCTCCAGCATGCGCGCGGTGATCACGCCGGGCAGGTCGGAGCCGCGCGCGGCGGTGGCCAGCGACAG
Source organism: Cupriavidus sp. 05N40 (assembly GCF_056397305.1). NCBI lineage: Bacteria > Pseudomonadati > Pseudomonadota > Betaproteobacteria > Burkholderiales > Burkholderiaceae > Cupriavidus > Cupriavidus sp. 05N40. Next base: position 24,735 of record NZ_JBFTND010000011.1, on the reverse strand, counting down.
CGCCAGGCGGATCAGGTCGTGCGCCGGGTTGCCGATCACGGTCTGGTCGAGATCGCGGATCTGGATGGCGACGTCGCCCTGGATGTCCGCGACCGGGCCGAGGTTGCCGACGTGGCAGTCGCCGCAGATCCAGATCGCGGGGCCTTCGGGCAGCGTGTGCGGCTGCTTGGCTTCCAGCCATTCGTAGAACTTGCGCGTGTTGCCCCGCACGTAAGCGTGGGCGGAGCGCGCCATCTTCAGGTTCCGGCAGCGCAGCAAGACGTCTTCGCGCTTGTCGGCGGCGGGAGGCCGGGGCTTGGCGGGCTTGGCCGCGGGTTTCCGCGCTGTCTTGCGCAGCGCCTTGGCAGCCGGCTTTGCGTTGTGCTTCGCACCGGCCCCGTGGGCGGATTTCGGCTTGCTGGTCTTGGCGGTCATGGCGGTCGGCGCACCGGGCGCCGCAGGAGTCGATCGGGCGGAGCGGGCCGCACCTTTGCGCCGGCGGCCGGCGCCGGCATCCGTATCCTTCAAGGCAGCGTACTCCATGCCGCCGGGATGCGCAGCCATTGTCCCGTGCGCAGCCGCCCCTGGCATGCGGGCGCTGTCCGACAAACGTGTCAGCGCAACGCCGACGGAGTGGGGGGGGCGCCCTGCCGGCGATGCCGGGGAGCGGGAGGGCCAGCGGCTACAATGCGCTCGTTCCCGCCTTCCCGCCCAGATCCAGACCGGAGAGTCCTGCATGCACGCCAGAGTCCTGCGCTACCTTGACGAGGTGGTGAGCCGCGGCTCGATCCGCCAGGCCGCGCTGCACCTGCATGTGGCGCCAAGCGCGATCAACCGGCAGATCCTGGACCTGGAGGCCGAGCTGGGCGCGCCCCTGTTCGAACGCATCAACAAGCGCCTGCGGCTCACGCCGCTGGGAGAGATGGTGCTGGCGCACGTAAGGCAGACGCTGCGCGAACACGAACTGCTTCGCAGCCGGATCGAGGCCGTCAAGGGCGTGCGCCAGGGCGAAGTCACGGTTGCCACCACGGCGGGCCTGGCCGGTTCGCTGATGCCATCGCTGGTGCATGGCTTTCGCCAGCAATATCCGGGCATCCTGGTGCGCTTGCTCGATCTTCCGGTGGCGGAGATCGTCGGCGCCGTCGAGCGTGGCGATGCCGATCTCGGCCTGGGCTACGACATGCCGGATGTGGCGGCGTTCCGCATCCTCGCCGGCAGCGACTGGCCGATCGGGGTGGTGGTGCAGCCCGGCCACGCGCTGGCGGCGCAGCCGTCGGCGCTACTGGCCGAATGCCTGGCCTGGCCCGTGATCCTGCCGGCGCCGTCGATGTCGCTGCGCGGCATTCTCGACGAGGGCTTCGCGCGCGCGGGGCTGGCGGTGTCGCCGGTGACGGAGACCACGTCGACGGCGCTGATGCGCAGCCTGGTCATGCTCGGCGCCGGCATCGCCTTGCTCAACCCGCTCGATGTGCTGGACGAGCGGGCACGCGGCGCGCTGGCATGGCTGCCCTTGCGCGATGGCAACCTGCCGCGCCAGACCTTGCGGCTGGTGGCGCGCGCGCGCAATCCGCTCGGCGCGGCAGCCGGCCTGATGGCGGACTGCATCGGCGCGGGCCTGGCGGCCGTGTTCGACGCTGCGCGCTAGCGCCTTCAGGCATTTTCTGGTGCCTTCCCGGGCGCGGCCGGCGCTGTGCTCTTTTTGCGCACAGCGTGGGCGAAATTCGATGCTTTGCCGGGCGCGGCGCGCGCCGTAGACTGCGCGGGCCTGCCTTGTTCCCGAACCGGAGATTGCGCCATGACCCTGATCCTGCTCCACGCCGATGTGCTCGTCACCATGGACGCTCAGCGCCGCGAGATTGCGGACGGCGCGCTGGTGGCGCAAGGCCCGGCGATCGCATGGGTGGGCGCCAGCGCGGACCTGCCGCCGCAGTATCGCCAGCTGATCGACCAGGGGCGCGCCGAGGTGCTCGACATGCGTGGCCACGTCGTGACGCCCGGCCTCGTCAACACGCACCACCACATGTACCAGAGCCTGACCCGCGCCGTACCGGCGGCGCAGGATGCCGAGCTGTTCGCCTGGCTCAGCAATCTCTACATGCTCTGGTCGCACCTGACGCCGGAGATGATCGACGTCTCGACGCGCACCGCGATGGCCGGGCTGATGCTGTCGGGCTGCACCACGACCAGCGACCATCTCTACCTCTACCCCAATGGCGCGCGCCTGGATGACTCGATCGCCGCCGCGGGCGAGATGGGCATGCGCTTCCATGCCGCGCGCGGCTCGATGAGCGTGGGCCGCAGCCAGGGTGGCCTGCCGCCCGATTCGGTGGTGGAGGATGAGCGCGCCATTCTCGCCGACAGCCGGCGGCTGATCGAGCAATATCACGATGCCTCGCGCCACGCCATGCTGCGCGTGGTGGTGGCGCCGTGCTCGCCGTTTTCCGTCTCGCGCGACCTGATGCGCGAGTCGGCGCTGCTGGCGCGCAGCTATGGCGTGTCGATGCATACCCATCTGGCCGAGAACGACAACGACATCGCCTACTCGCACGAGAAGTTCGGCCTGACTCCCGCGCAGTACGCCGAGGAGCTCGGCTGGGTCGGCGCCGACGTGTGGCACGCGCACTGCGTGAAGCTCGACGACGAGGGCATCGCACTGTTCGCGCGGACCGGCACCGGCGTGGCCCATTGCCCGTGCTCSAAYATGCGGCTGGCSTCGGGCATYGCSCCGRTSCGGRMGATGCGCGACGCSGGSGTGCCRGTGGGSCTGGGYGTGGACGGCAGCGCSTCSAACGACGGCGCGCACATGCTGGGCGAGGCRCGCCAGGCSATGCTGTTGCAGCGGGTAGGCTACGGGCCGGCGGCCATGGGCGCGCGCGAAGCGCTGGAGATCGCCACGCTGGGCGGCGCGCGGGTACTGGGCCGCGACGATATCGGCGCGCTGGCGCCAGGCATGTCGGCCGATTTCGTGTCCTTCGACATGGATGCGGTGGCCTATGCGGGCGCGGGCCACGATCCGGTGGCGGCGCTGGTGTTCTGCACGCCCGGCAATGTCGCCACCAGTGTGATCAACGGAAGGGTCGTGGTGCGCGGCGGAGAGCTGCTGAGCGTCGAGTTGCCGCGCGTGCTCGCGCGGCACCGCAGCCTGGCGCGCACGCTGTTCGAGCGCGCGGGCGAGGCGGCCTGAGCCTGTGCCGCAGGCGCGGCGCGACACACGCCGGATTGCCGGGTGCGCGCGACCCCACTCGAGTGGGGCAGCGCCATGTCTCCAATGTATTCAAACTTGTCACCGGGACGTTCCCCGAACGCCCCTGACCCTTCCCGAGCCTGCGCTGATGCGCGGGCTTTTTTTTGCCCTTCGGAATGGCTCTTCGGGAGGATGGCGTGCACGGATGCCCTGGCGGCCGATGGTGCCGATGACAGGTGTCACATTGATGCGATATCAATACGGGTGGCCATCACCGGATGGACGGACCACGCGGGCAGCATCCGCCGGGTGGGTGTCCGCCGAGTCGTATCCGCCGAGTTTGATCCACCGGGTTGTATCGACAAATGAAAAAAGCCGGGAGCATTTCTGCTTCCGGCTTTTTGAATTCGCTGGTGGGGCGTGAGTGACTCGAACACTCGACCTACGGATTAAGAGTCCGCTGCTCTACCAACTGAGCTAACGCCCCAACGAAGAAAAAGATTCTATCATCGTTTTTGAGTTTGTCAAATGTTTGGTGATCTTTTCCTGCGTGCGGACCGCATGCGGCCTTCATGCGATCGATTCGGCGCGACGTGAGCGGGCAACGCTGGCCAAAGAGGCCCGCGCATGGCACGGGAACTCCTCGCGGGCTCTTCAGTCTTGCTTGGGGGCGCGCTAAGCGTAGGCCTTTGCGGACGAGTCGGGCCGACCCATGTTAGGATGGATTATCACTTGCAATGGAGGGCTTTACCGATGGATATCAAATTCCAAGAGCAAGAGCGTTACGATATCAACAATGAAGGCTTGCTATTTCACGCCATGGTCGATGGCCAACCGGTGACTTGCGTGGTGACGCGCGAGGCGCTGTGGGAAGGCTTCAGCGCCGACCAGGTGCTGTCGCTGGAAGAGGCTTTCCGCGCCGGGCGCGAGACCATCGAACGTGCCGCGGTGGTGCTGATCGAGCAGGGCGCTGCCCAGCCGGTGGTAGTCAAGCGCGCCCATGTGGCGCCGCTCTGAAGCGGGTTTCAGTCCGGGCCGGTCATCGGTCCGATCCCGGGCGCCCGCTTCACGTGTTTGCGGCTTCTAGCCGCCTGGCGCCGGGTTCTCTCCGGCGTTTCTCTTTCCATCCCCGATCGTCGTCAAGCTGCGCGTTCCCGCGCTGGTTCTGGTGTGTCCTCGCGGTTCATGCCGGCTCTCCCCTGGGTAAGCGACCCGCCCGGGCGGCTTGCGCATTCTTCGAAGACGCGCGCGCGGCATTCACGGCACACCGCCGGATCCAGCCGCGCGATGATGGTGTGCAGGGCCTGCCGCTTGGTGGAGAAGATATGTTCCTCGCCCAGCTTGGCCGCGAATCCGGTCTGGTCCCAGGTCTGTAGCACCTGCGTGCGCGGACGGTGGAAATACAGGTCGCCGCCGGCGGCCCGCCGCTCGGTGAGCTCGCTCTCCCACATCTCGGCGCCAGCAAGGTCGATGAAGTTCATGCTCTTGGTCATGGCCAGCAGGTGGACCTGGCCGGGATGCGCGGTGCGCGCATGGTGCAACCTGTCGGTGACGTACTGGACGGCGCCGAAGTAGATCGCGCCTTCCATGCGCAGCAGCTTGAGCTGCGGGCACTCCGGCTGCGGGCGACGCAGTTCGTCGAGCGGGGTGAAGCGGCGGTCGGGATCATCCGCGTCAGGCACCAGGCTGCGCACGGCGGGCCGCGAGGTGCGGTACAGGTAGGCCACCAGCGACAGGATGGTGCCGAGCAGGACCGCCATTTCCAGGCGGATGGCGAGCGTGGCGGCAAAGGTACTGATGGCGATGGCGAACTCGGCGCGGCTCAGGCTGGCAATGCGCCGCAGGCGGGCGAAATCGAACAGGCCCCATGCGACCAGCAGCAGCATGGCGGAGATCGCCGCCAGCGGAATCTGCGCGAGCAGCGGCGCGCTGGCGCTCACCAGCACCACCAGCAGCAAGGCCGAGAACACGCCTGCCAGCGGGGTTTGGGCGCCGGCCTCGTAGTTGGGCATCGAGCGGTTGAGCGAGCCGCAGGAGATATAGGCGGAGAACAGGCCGCCGGCGATATTCGACAAGCCCTGGCCGATGAATTCGCGGTTGGCGTCGATATGCTGGCCGGAGCGCAGTGCCACCGCCTTGGCGATCGAGATCGACTGCCCGAGCGCGACGATGGTCAGCGCGGCGGCAATGCCCAGCAGGTCGGGGATGGCATGCCAGTCGATGCCGGGAAGATGGAAGGACGGGATTGCCGACGGGATCGGCCCCACCACATTGACATGGCGCGCGCCCTGGCTCCAGTCCGGCATGTTGAGCAGCAGCGCGACCGCGTAGCCCGCCAGCAGGCCTAGCAGCATGAAGGGCAGGCGGCGCCAGACCCGCTTCACGGCGACCGTGACGGCCAGCGTCACCATGGCCACGGTGAACGCGCTCCAGTTGATGGTGGCGGCGTTGTCGAACAGGAAGCGCACCACGCCGAAGGCGCTGGTGCCCGTGGGCACGGCCAGGCCGAACAGGTCCTTGAGTGCATAGAGGCCGATCAGCGTCGCCGCGCCGCAGGTAAAGCCGAGCAGCACCGAAGGTGAGATGAAGTTGGCCAGCGTGCCCAGCCGCAGCGTGCCCACGGCCAGCTGCAGGACGCCAACCATGATGGTCACGGCCAGGGCGAGATTGATATACGCCGGGCTGCCGGCAAATGCSACCGGRCTCAGCATGGCRAACARYGCCAGCGARTTGGCRTTGGTCGGSCCGGACATCACRTGCCAGCTCGAGCCGAACAGGGCCGCGACGATGCAGGGGATGACCGCCGCGTAGATGCCGTACTGCGGTGGCAGGCCGGCCAGCGTGGCGAAGGCCACGCCCTGCGGCAGCACCAGCACGGCGCCCAGCAGGCCGGCCACCAGGTCGGCGCGCAGGGAGGCGGTGCTTACGCGGTGGCGCCACGCCGGCAGCAGGCGTGCCAGCCTTCCCTCCGGGGCCGCGATGCTCATGCGCGCGGGTCCTGGTCGCTGAAGCTCTCCAGCAGTTCGTCGATCGCACCGTAGACCTTGCCCAGCCGCTCGGCGCCGATCATGCGTTCGAGTTCCTCGTAGCGGCGGTCGATCAGTGGCTCCATCTCGGCGATCAGGGCGCGGCACTTGTCCGTCAGCGAGATCTGCTGGCGGCGCTGGTCCGTGGTGGAGCGCGAGCGCAGGATCAGGCCCGCTTCCTCCATGCTCGACAGCATCCGCGTCAGGCTCGGGCTGAGGATGAGGCAGGCATCGGCGAGCTGGTTCGGCTCCATCTCGCCTTGCTCGTTGAGCGTGCGCACCACGCGCCATTGCTGCTCGGTCAGGCCGTGCTGGCGCAGGATGGGCCGGAAGCCCGCCATCAGCGTTTCACGGGCCTGCAGCAGCAGGTGGGGAAGATTGCGGTGGCGGAAGGTGGCCGGTTTCATGGTCGCAAGTGTAGCCGCGCGGGCGCCTTCACGCGAGCCGGTGGCTTCCCCGATAGCCTGAATCCTTCCGCCGGCCCCGCTATCCGGAAAGGCGCCCCGGGGTTGCCCCCTCAGCCCAGCGTGGCCACCACCGGCGTGTGGTCGGACGGCTGCTCCCAGGTGCGCGGCACCCGGTCGATCACGCAGGCGCTGCACGATTCGCGCAAGGCCGGCGACAGCAGGATGTGGTCGATGCGCAAGCCGGCGTTGCGGCGGAAGGCGAACATGCGGTAATCCCACCAGGAAAAGCTCTTTTCCGGCTGCTCGAACATGCGGAAGGCATCGGTCAGGCCGAGTGCTTCCAGCGCCCGGAAGGCTTCCCGCTCGGGCGGGGAGACCAGGTTCTGGCCTTCCCACTTCGCCGGGTCGTGCACGTCGCGGTCCTCGGGCGCGATGTTGAAGTCGCCCAGCAGCGCAAGCTTCGGGTACTTCGCCATCTCCCCGCGCAGCCATGCGGTCATGGCCTGCAGCCAGTTCAGCTTGTAGGTGAACTTGTCGGAGTCGGGGGCCTGGCCGTTGGGGAAATACGCGCACACCAGGCGCACGTCGCCATAGGTCGCGGCCACCACGCGCTGCTGGGCGTCCTCGAAGCCGGGGATATTGCGCACCACGTCGGCGGGCGTGGCCATGGTCACGTTGCGCGCCAGGATCGCCACGCCGTTATAGGTCTTCTGGCCGGTGAAGACGCTGTGAAAACCCGCGCTCTCCAGTTCGGCCAGCGGATACTTGTCGTCCGGCATCTTCAGCTCCTGCAGGCACAGGGCGTCGATGGGGGTATCCGCTTTTTCCTGCTCGATCAGCCAGTCCAGCACCTGCGGCAGCCGGACCTTGAGCGAATTGACGTTCCAGGWKGCGATTYTCATGGTTTATCTTGTTCTATGATGGGTAAGGCTTTCCGGGTTGATTATTCTGAAAAATGTCTTCTGGCTACCCATCTAGCTACCCAACTTCATTCTGCTAGCCTTTCGACCCCTGCAGGAGCGCCTCGATGCTCTCTGCCGTGATGCCGCTCGAGCGTGGGCCGATCTTTACGAGGCGGAGTGTACCAGCGGCCACCATGCGGTAGACCGTTGCCTTGGAGATGCTAAGCTGGCCCATCACCTCGCGGACGCGGTAAAGGCGCTGCGTTTTGGGCGCCACTGCCGGCGCCGTGCCTGCCTTTTGTTCAATGTTGGTGACGACGTTCACTTTTCGCTCCAATTCGCCAAGCCTGGCGGGGTCAATTCGATGATTCGTTGTGCTGTTACTTCCATACTCACTTCATTGGTAAATCGCGGATACGGGTGGATATCCGCTTGGTAGCGGTCGGTCATGCCGCCACCCGCTGTCTCTTGGCGTCCTTTGGTTCATGCGACGGCCCTCATGCAGCCAAGCTCGCGCCAGGTGGCCAGCCGCGCGTGCGCGCGAATCCGGCCTTTCACGGCGAAGTTGTTTTCGAGCGCGCAGGACTTGGCTGACTCAGCTGTGCGAGCCCGTACATACATGACGTGCCGAGCGGTGGGCTTCTTCTCCGGGCCGGTCGTGAGCGTCACGGCCCATGCCTTGAATTCGCGCGTCGACCAGTAGGCGTGGCTCTCTTCTTCGTCGGGAAACAGAAACGTGGTCATGCGTGTGCGCTCTCTTCGTTGGTAATGGTCTGGTCGGTGGCGGAGTCCAGGGCGGAGCCGCCAATGCGGAGTGCGGCCTGCAGCTCGGCGCTGTGATCGAGGTCGCGGATGGCCTGATAGCGGCAAGCGTTGACGCGATCCTCGGCGCAGGCCTCGCGGTTGCCCCGCAGCAGCGCACGCGCGGCGTGCTCGGCAACGACCTGGTGCGCCGCGGCGCGGGCATGCAGCATCGCGGCGAAGTTGGCCACGTCGATGGGGTCGCCCTTGCATACGGCTTCGGCCATCATCTGGGCGAGTCGCTCCACCGAGCACTCCAGCGGGTTGTCCCAGCCCGCCCGGCCTTTGCTACGGCATGCGGCGAGCTTCGCCTTCATGGCGGTGGCGAGCTGGTCCACGGCAAGGTCATCCGTGTGTGGGCGGATCGAGCGGATAGCGCCGCGTGAGGGGGCGGCGAGGCGCAGGCCGTGATCGGCCGGAAGGCGCTCGCCAATGCTGGTGCCGAACCTCTCGGCGTTGCGGCGTGCCTTCGCGTTCATTGCGCGTCTCCTGCCTTGAGGTAGGGGCGAAGCAGGGCGGCATCTTCGGTGGTGGCTGGCATCGGTTCCACGTCATCGCGGCCGTCGACGGGGACGCCCACAAAGGTTACGGCTTCGTTGTGCGTCCAGACCGGGGTAAGCGTGCGCGTTTCTCCGGGGCGCAACGGTTCCTTCTCGTCGGGCTGGTAGCCGTACCACTCGCCGTCGAGCCAGTAGCCGTAAGGCTGCGCAATGCGCTCCTCCAGCTCGGCGCGCTCGAGCTGGGCGATCTCGCTTCGGATGACATTGAGCAGCGGCGCTACCGCGTGCGTGGCTAGCGCTTTGCGATCCATCCCGCGGCTGTGCAGGAGCATGGCGAACAAGCCAACATCGACGGCGTCGCTGTGGCCAATGCTCTCCACCAGGCGGCGCGCCAGTTCGTGATCGGGCAGGTCGTGCAGCGGCACGATGGACTTGGCAAGGCGCTCGGAAATAGCAGCGCCGAATGTCGACAGCAGGGTGATATTGCGAAGGTGTGTGGACATGGAATCCTCTTGCGGCGGCGGGGTCAGGCGGTGGTGAGATGCACGCCGAGGCGTCTGCGCTCTGCGGCGGTCTCGGCGCGGGCCATGACAAACGTGTCGTAGCGGCAGCGTTTGATGGCTGCCTCGATGAATGACGCGCCCGCAGCGAGCGTGGCGCGTTCCTGCTGGGTGATGTTGACGTCCGTCCCATCGGCGCAGCGATCCACGATGCTGCAAAGCGCGCGCTTGACTGAGCGGATGTAGGGATCAAACTCGGCGATTCCCTGGGCGTGAACAGCGCGTTCCGTGGTGGCAACCATGGTCACCACGGTGTTGTAACCATCGGCTGTTGGCGTGCGCAGAAAGCCGTCCAGGTGGACGTACCACTGCAGTTCGAGCTTGGCCGTGTTCTCCGCTGTCATCGGCACGCGGAGCTGGCGAGGTCGATAGGGCTTGTTGCGGGATTTGCGCATGGTTCAGCCCTCCATGAATTCAGCGTCGCCGACCAGCGCGTCGAGCGCATCGCAAGCCCGGCAGATGTCGAGCGCGGCGTTGATTTCGCGGTCGATGGGTCGCAGCTCAATGCCGTTGTCAGGGCCGAAGTTCGGCAGAGCCGGGTCGACCAGGTGCACGACGATGCCGCCGCGCACGCGCAACTCTTGGGCGTCTTCGGGGCCGGCGAGATCCAACACCAGGACGTGGTGGGCGCTGAGTTCGTCGACGAGAGCGTCAGTTACAGAGGGGGCGGCGACAAAGGCGTGCGTGCGCGCCAGATAGTCGGCGGCGAAAGCCCGGCCGGCACCGCGGCCGGTGAGTCCGATCAGCATGGTGGGTCCTTCAATCGAGGTCGTTGGCCTGGCGGCGCTTGAAGTCGTCGGCGGGTCGCGTGCGCCGGCGAGCGGCGCTGCGCTTCGTGGCCTCGGCCCGCAGGCGCGTCTTCACAGACGCGATCAGGGCGAGGCGGGTAGGGGTGTGTTCGAGCGCCTCCTCGGGGACGCCGCTCCACTTGAGGCGGCGAAACTCCTTCAGCAGGGCGACTTTTGAGAAAGGCAGCGGCGGCATGTGCCTAAGCCGCGCTGGGAGCGCTCTTGACGGCTGTGGGTGCGCGCTCGTCGTGTTCAAGAGCGCAGGCATGGACTGCGTAGACGGCCACCGCCAGGGCGGCGTGGGTAAGCCAATGTAGGCCACCATGAAAGCCGCGGCGGGCGGTCACGGTCTTGAGGCGATTCCTTCGGGTCATGAACTCTCCATCGAGGGGCACCTGCCGGTGCCGTCGATGGCGAGATTACCAAGTAGTAATATTACAGGTCAACACCGTTTGGTAATATTTTCGCCCGTGCGACGTCCTGGAGGCATTCTCCAAGCGCAGACGGTATTGGCCAGCTCCCTTGGTCAGGTCCGTTTTGAGGTGAAAAGCGGTGCTCCGCGGCCGGCTCTACTGGGCGGCTAATGCGGGCCGCTTAAGGGACGGTGTGCCCTGCGAGTTACAGCTCAAGTGTGGCGGTCATGATGACGCCACAAATGTGATCGTCCTTTTGCAGGCGCAAAAAGCGGTTGGGCCACTCCGGATTGAGGGCCTCGAGAAAGAGCTCCCCGTCGACCAGGGTCAGCTTTTTGAACGTTGCCTCGTTGCCGTTCCGGCGCACGATGACGAACTTGCCAGGCTGTGCTTCGACGTCCGGATTGACGAAGAGCAGCATGCCTTCCGGGAACGACGGCGACTGACCCGCCGGCGCTGTCATTGAGTAGCCCTTGACTCTCAAAACGAAGCCTTGCGGCCCGAGATCCTTATGGCAGTAGTGATAGGCCTGCGCAGTAGCAGGTTCAAAGTTATCCGCGATTTCTGTCCACATCCCCGCTTGTACCCATGATATCTCGGGGTATGCCCGGGACCTCATGTCAGGTCCGGTTTCGAAGTTGTTCCCGAGAGAAGGGAAATTGTAAGCGTCTGCCGGAGAGTCCGCACTTCCAAAAAGCGGCAAGTCTCCGCTCCCGGTTGCCTGATCGAGCCAGCCGGGAGGGATGTGCGCCAACTCCTCAATACGTCGCGCCTTCTTCTCGCCAAAGCTCTTGCTGCCGCGCGAAAGGCCGGAAATTTCCCCCTGATTCATGCCGGTCTGCCGGATGAATTCAGCCTGGGTGCCGTACTTCTGCGAGATCAGGAGTTGAAGGCGCTGGCGCCGGATGTCAACGATGGTCATAGGCCACAATTATCCCTACCAATTACTTTAAGGTAAAACACCAAAGAGTGTTGTTCGGAAATTACAATATGGTAATATCCGGCGTCATGGACAAGCTACTGGCCTACCTGAACAGCCTCGATAGGGCGCAGCGCGCTGCCTTCTGTAACGCGCTGGGAACCTCTGAGGGCTACCTGCGCAAAGCGATTAGCGCGGGCGGGAGATTCAAGTGCGAACTGTGTGTGTTGATTGAGCGACACGCGGAGGGGCGGGTCACGCGCAAGGATTTACGGGCCGATTGGCCGCGAGCCTGGCCAGAGCTTTTCTATGTCGAGCCGCGGCTCTGGCTCATTCCTGTCGAGGAATGGCTGAGGCTATTGGCAAGCTAAGGGCCGCACCATGCGCGACGCGGAAGCGCGCCGAATGACGTCGAGGGGTACTCCGCCGCCTCTCGACGGTATTCAAACGGCGAAGAAATTTGGGCTTGGGTTGGAACACGTTTTCTTCCTGAGCGCGCGGTCGTAGCGCCGCGCTTTGACGAAGAGTATCCGATTGTGCTGCTTAAGCGACACGATCAATTTTGCGGGGGGTTACCGTGACTTACGAGTATTCCGACATCGATCCATTGGAGTCGATGTACAACTTGGCGCGCCGCTACCCCGGCAGCGTCGAGGGATTGGCGGTGGCGCTGGGTCGGCGCATGGACAAGCACGTGGATCCTTCGGTCCTGCGCAACAAGCTGCGGCCGAACATCTATTCTCATTTCCTCACTGCCGAGGAATTCAGCCTCATCATGGAGTTGTGCCAGGAGGCCAACGTACTGCGGCCGTTCGCCCCGTTGCAAGCGATGAATCTGCGGCACGGCATGGTGGCGGTTGACATTCCCGCAGGGCCTACGGCAACGCAGGACATCATCCGAAAAGTCGGCGTCCTCTCGAAAGAATTCGCGGAGTTGGTGGCCGTGGTCATGGAAGACGCGAGCGATGGCGTCATTGATGCGAAGGAGTGCGAGCGCATCAAGAAAGAGGCGTTTGACGTCATGCAAGCGGTGGTGCAACTGACAACGGCTGTCGAGGCCGCGCAGGTCCAGCAGCCGGGGGCGCGCGACGAATGACCCGGGTTGATCTGTTGCCGGCCTCGCTGTCCTCGGCGCAGGCCGGGCGCCAGCGTGCGCTGTTGCGCAAGCGCAAGCCTCTCACGCGGCGCGAGTTGCTCTCTGTCTTTGCGCGCATCAGAAAGCGCATCCTCAAGGGTGGCGAGCCTTTCGGCGTCTTTGCGATCAAGCATGGTCGTGGCCGCGTCTTTCGTCTCATCAGCATCCGGCATGCCGACTACGAGGCGCAGTTGCGCGTCGACAAGGCCATGCAGCATTGGGTCGCCACCTACGACGGCAGCGCAGATCTTGCGCTCGTGTGGGACGACCTGTGCGATTTCGACAAGCCGCTAGCCGCGGCAAACAATGCCATGGCGGCGCAAGTCCGCCAGTAAGACCTCATCATGTCTGCTACTTCAATCAAGCTCACTATCGCCGAGTTGCAGGCTCTCGCCGGCGCCGGCGYGGATGCCGTCAATGTCTACGTCATGGGGATTCGCCCGCGCATGGACTACCGCACGGGTGTGGTGGGCCGTACTGTCGCGATCTCCTACCAGGCAATCAAGGAATGGACCGAGCGCCTTGCGCGGCCTGGCGTGCGTTTCTTCGCGTATAGCCGGGATCAGATTCGCCGTCTCGTGGACCAGCTGGTGAACCTTGGCCTGGTGCGAAAGGAGGGCGGCCATCGTGAGCTGGTCCTGCGTTGCCTCCTCGCTGACACGGATAATTGCGCGCAAAAAAAAGCCGCCAAGGGTTCGCCATACCCGGCAGGTGCCAGCCAAGCCAGTCAGGACAAGGGAAAACAGGCTGTCGGGAAAACAGCCCGAACCGCGAAAGCCGCCCCACATCCGGAGTCCGGATTAAAAGCCTCTTCCCCTACCCCTTCTCGCCTACGGCGCGAAAGGGATGGAAAGGCCATCGACCCTCACGCACCTACGGTGCGAGAGGACGATAAAACCCAAGGCGGCGAAACACAGGCCGGGTCAGAAGCGCAGCGGCTCTCAGAGGAACGCCACGAGCCGGCAAAGCGCGGTGGGAAAGGGCCTGCGGCCCCGAAATCAGAGAAGGGGGCTAGGTCCCTCGTTCGGTGGCAGGCGCATCTGGCGTGGCCGGTGGACATGACGGGCCAGCAGCGGGCCTACCTTGCACGAAGGCTGCGCCCGCTAGGCGCGAAGCTCGGCCAGCTTGTTTTGGACGAGTGGCGGGGCGAGTGTGCGACCGGCGGCATCCGCGCGCCGTGGCGCTATCTCAGCTGGCTGATCACGCAGGCGCAGCTGGACGGCTGGGAGCCGGTCCACGCAGCGGAGGTGGCAAGGAGGCGTGAGTTGGCGCGGTTGAATCACGCTGCAAACGAGGCGGTGCACGCGGCCAAGGTGGCGAGCGTGCCGCCGCTGCCGCTGCCTCGCGGGAGGCTGGCAACGCTCGTCGCGCCGCCGCCGAGCAAGCGAGCAAACTGGAGCAGGGCATGATGGTAAAGCGCGCAGAATCGGGTACGGGCAACGAGCCACCGGCATGGGTGGTGGAGCGGCTGGAGTCGTGGGGCGAGTGGGCGTCGAGCGGTGGCCAGCGCAACGGCTATGGCGCAAGCTGTCTCACCCTTGAGGAGATCCGTTCCATGCCGGTGCGCGCCTACGTGCCGGTGTCGGAGCCGGTGTGCGACCTCACGCACGAGGCGCTGCGCAAGATGCCGCTGGAGTGGTTCCAGTTGGCCGGCAAGGTCTACATTGAGCGCATGCCCGTGCGGCTCGCTGCGGAAGAACTCGGCATGAGCCGCGCCAAGGCATTTCGCGTGCATTTGCTGGTTTTCAAAGCGCTCGAATTTTTCATTAAGAATCCGAGGGTTAAGGACCCACCCTTGCACCTGCTCTTGAAATCGTGAGATTCCTTAGGTAGATTTCGGCTACGCTGTGGTTTCAGTGCGTGCAGCGAAACAAGCCCGATCCGGTTCTTACCTGGTCGGGCTTTTTGCTTTCCGGGCGAGTGGGGGCTCCGAACGGTAAGCACGCAGGCGCACTGTTGTCGTGGTGTCTCCTTGGCCCGCCGAAAGCGGGCCTTTTCGTTGGGCCGGTCGTGCATGGTTGCGACCGGCCCAATCTTTTTGGGGTGTTCATGGAGCGTAAAGACTGGCGCCGCATGTACGGCACCAAGCAATGGTTTCGGCTCCGGCACCACCAATTGAAAGATCACCCGTGGTGTGCGTTCTGCGCGCAGGTTGGGCGCCGATCGTTGGCCACCATCGTCGACCACAAGACGCCGCATCGTGGCGACGAACAGTTGTTCTACGACGAGCGGAACCTGCAGTCGCTGTGCAAGCCCTGTCATGACGGCGCGAAGCAGCAGCTGGAGAAGAGCGGGACGCTGCGGGGCTGCGGTGTCGACGGCCTGCCGCTGGACGGCAATCACCACTGGAACCGAGGGGGCTAGGCCCCGTTTTGGTGCCTCCCGAGGGGGTGGGGGGGTAAAAAACTTTTGGCGCCGCCCCTTCCACACCGCGTGCCTCCCTTTCTTTGTACGACCGGGAAATATGGGAGGGGGGTATAGCAAACAGGGGAGGTAGCGATGGCTGGAAATTCAAACTCCGGGCGCAAGGCGTTGCCCGCGACGGTGCATCTGATCCAGGGCAACCGAAGCAAAAAACCGCTGAGCGAAATCACGCAGTCCGGCGTGCAGTGGGAACTGGTGGCGGATGCGCCCGAATGTCCCGAGGTGCTCGACGATGCGGCGCGCGAAGTGTGGGACGAGCTGGCGCCGGACCTCTACATGCTCGGCCTCATCAACAAGCTCGACCAGGGCGAGCTGGCCGTGTACTGCCAGGCGTATGCCGACTGGAAGCACGCCCGCGGCATGATCCAAGAGGTGAAGAACAGCGCGCGCGGCAAGTCGGCGAAGCGGGACGCGGGCTACATCGAGTCCACGCCGAGCGGCTACAAGCAAATCAGCGTCTGGATGCAGATCGCCAACCGAGCGGAAGAGCGCATGCGCTCCTCCGGCGCGTTGTTCGGCCTCAACCCTTCGGCGCGTGCGCGCGTGCAGCTGCCGGCGGGCGGCCAAGGGGAGTTGTTCCGTGGTGACGAAAGGGAAAAAGCCAGCAAGTACTTCGGTGGATGATGACCGCACGACCGCATACGCGCATGCGGTCGTGGCCGGTGAGATCCTGGCTGGGCCGCATGTGCGCGCCGCGTGCTCGCGGCATTTGCGCGACCTGGTGGAGGGGCCGGCTCGCGGGCTGGTGTGGGATCTCGCCGCGGCCCAGCGCGCCATCGGCTTCTTCGAGGATGTACTCTGCCTGAACGGTGGCGATTACGAAGGCAAGCCGTTCGACGTACAGCCGTGGCAAGCGTTCATCATCGGCTCGCTGTTTGGCTGGAAGGGGTCCGATGGTTACCGGCGTTTCCGCGTCGCCTACGTCGAAACGGCAAAGGGCAGCGGCAAGTCACCGCTGGCCGCTGGCATCGGGCTCTATGGGCTGACCTCCGATGGTGAATCGCGCGCCGAGATCTACGCGGCGGCGACGAAAAAGGACCAGGCGCAGATCCTGTTCCGCGATGCGGTGGCCATGGTCGACCAGTCGCCGCTCCTGGCCAGTCGGATCGAAAAGTCCGGCGGCGCCATGCGGGAATTCAACCTCTCGTATCTGCCCACGTCGTCATTCTTCCGGCCGGTCAGCGCCGACGATGGCCAGTCGGGGCCGCGCCCGCATATCGCGCTGCTCGACGAGGTGCACGAACACAAGGGTCCGCACGTCGTCGAAATGCTGCGGGCCGGCACGAAGAGTCGGCGCCAGGCGCTGATCTTCATGATCACCAATAGCGGCACCGACAAGCGCACGGTGTGCTGGGATTACCACGACTACGGCGCCAAGGTCAGTGCCGGCTCGTTGTCCGACGACAGCTTCTTCGCGTTCATCTGTGCGCTCGATGAGGGCGACGATCCGTTCAAGGATGAGGCGTGCTGGGGCAAAGCCAATCCCAGCCTCGCGTATGGCATCCCGGGCATGAAGTACCTGCGCGAACAGGTGACGCAGGCGCGCGGCATGCCGTCCAAAGAGGCGACCGTGCGGCGCCTTTGCTTCTGTGAATGGACGGAGGCCGCTTCGCCGTGGATTGGTGCCGATCTGTGGTTTGCCTGCCAGCCCAAGCCGCCGCCGACGCTTGCGTCGCTCTACGGTCGCTCCGGCGTCGCCGGACTGGACCTCTCCAGCACGCAGGATTTGACCTCGCTCGTCGTGGCGCTGGACCCGACCGACGATGACCCGATCGCGCGGATCATCCCGTACTTCTGGCTTCCGGGTGATGGTCTCCACGAAAAGGCCGAGCGCGATCGCGTGCCGTATCTGGCCTGGCGGGATGCTGGGTATCTAGAGGCGGTGCCGGGCCGCGCCATCAACAAGCTGTTTGTGCTGCGCCGGCTCGCCGAGGTCAGTGCGATGTTCGATCTGCGCGAGATCGCGGCGGATCGGTGGCGTGTCGAGGATTACGAGGCGCTCATCGAGCAGGAGGGGCTGAGCCTGCCGCCGTTCTACAAGTTCGGGCAGGGCTTCAAAGACATGGGGCCGGCTGTCGACGAGTTCGAGCGGCTTCTGCTCGACCAGCTGCTGGCGCACGACGGGAATCCGGTGATGACATGGAACGCCGCGAATGCGGTCACCGAGGAAGACCCGGCGGGCAACCGGAAGTTGTCAAAGCAGCGCGCGACCGGGCGCATCGACGGCATCGTGGCCGGCGTGATGGCTGTCGGCCGACTCGTCGGTGTGACGGAATCCAACGAAATTGAGAGCGGCTACGCCACCTTGGACTGATATGGGCTTCTTTGACTTTTTGCGCGGCGCCAGCGTGGCGTCAGATTCCCCGCCGGCCGACGAGCCGCCGGCGGGGCGGGTGGAGCCGACCTTTCACAATCAGTCGGTCATCGTTCAATCGTCGGACCCGACGCTCATGGAGTACTTTGGCGGCGGCGGGCAACCCTCGGCGGCGGGTAAGGCCGTGACCGAAGACACGGCCGCGCGCGTGGCGATGGTGTTCGCCTGCACGCGGCTCATTGCCGGCGCCATGGCGTCCCTGCCTCTGCATTTTTACGAGCGCACCGCCGGCGGCGGGCGGCAGCGATGGGAGACGCCGCTGTGGTGGCTCTTCAACGAGCAGCCCACGCCGCGCTTCTCGGCCGCGACGTTCTGGGAGTACATCATCAAGTCGATTCTGTTCCACGGGGACGGCTTCGCCACCCTGCGGCGCAACAGCGCCGGCACGCCGGTTCAGGTCGTGCCGCATCATCCGGCTGATGTGCTGGTCGAGCGCAAGGGAGACCGGCTCGCGTACTACGTGCAGGATCTGGGCGTGCGCCGCGGCTACGACCAGGACGACGTGCTGCATTTCCCCGGCTTCGGCTTTGACGGGCGCCGAAGTCTCTCGGTGATCCAGTACGCGGCCAAGCAGCAAATCGGTTTCAACCTGACCACGGACGAATTCCGTGGGCGGTTCATGAGTCAGGGGCTGCACACGCCATTCTTCTTTCAGACCGACAAGAAGATGGATCCGGACAAGCGCGAAATGATGCGCAGCGAGTTTGAGCGCAAGTATCGCGGCTACCAGAACGTCGGGGCGCCCATGGTGCTCACCGAGGGCGTGACGCTCAAGACCATCCAGATGTCGATGGCCGACGCGCAGCTCATCGAGCAGCTGAAGATGTCCAACGCCGACATCTGCCGCTCGTTCGGCGTGCCGCCCTTTATGGTCGGCGATCCGGAAGGGGCCACCAACTGGGGCAGTGGGATCGAGCAGCAGGGGATCGGCTTCGTCATGTACACCCTGCAGCCCTACACCAATCGGAACGAGCAGGAAGTCAATCGCAAGCTCTTCCGCACCAGCAAGTACTTCGGTGAATTCAATGTCGATGGCCTGCGCCGTGGCGATCAGAAAAGCCGTGCCGAATTCTTTAAGACCGCGCTCGGTGGTACGCAATCACCAGGCTGGATGGTGCCGAACGAAGTCCGCGCGATCGAGAACATGCCGCCCATCGTGGGTGGCGACAAGCTCTTTGCCCCTGTGGCGAAACCCAACGGAGATAAGCCAAATGAAGGCACTCAAGAACCGGCTTAGTCAGCTGCTGCGTAACGAAGCCAAAGCCGGCCCAGGCATTCGCGCCGAGGGCGACACGCTGTATCTGTACGACGTGATCGGCGACTGGGGCGTGCCCGCTGATGGGTTCGCCAAGGCGCTGGCCGCCATGACGGCCGACGTGGTGCATCTGCGCATCAATTCGCCCGGCGGCGATGTGATGGACGGGCGCGCCATGGCCACCGCGATCGCCAACTATCCGGGCAAGGTCATCGCGCACATCGACGGGATCGCCGCCAGCGCGGCCACCTACGTTGCCCTGGCCGCCAGCGAGGTCGAGATCAGCGAGGGCGCGTTCTTCATGATCCACAACGCCTGGGCGGTGGCCATCGGCAACAAGGCGTCCATGACGGAAATGGCTGCGCTGCTCGATAAGGTCGACGGCACCATCGTGGCCGACTACAAGCGCAAGACGGGCAAAGACGAGGCCCAGATCGTCGCGTGGATGGCCGCCGAAACGTGGTTCACCGCCGATGAGGCCAAAGAACATGGCTTCGTCGACCGCGTCGTGCCCGCGGCGAAGTCGGGCGGCGACGCCAAGGCATGGAACCTCGCCGCCTACCAGAACGCACCGGCAGCGCTCACTGCGCCGCCGGCCAACGAGCCGGACCTTGCCGAGATCGCCGCCAGCAACGCGCGGCGACTTCGGTTGCTCGAAGCCGCGTAACGCCTCTCGCGTTGCCAAACCGCCCGCCCTGGGAAACCACGGCGGGCTTTTTCATTTCCATCTCTGGAGAACACATGATCCAAGCACTGCGCGAGAAGAAAGCGGCACTGGCCCGCGACGCTCGCAACATCCTGGCCAGCAAGGGCGACGCCAAATGGTCCACCGATGACCAGAAGAAATACGATGACCTGCTGGCGCAGATCGAGGCCGTGAATGCCGAGATCGAGAACCACCAGCGGCTGCTGGACATCGAGGCCGACAACGCCTTTAACGAGATCACCGGCCAAGAGCCCGGCCGTGGCGGTGCTGCGCCGCCGGCAGCGGCGGTCGACCCGCAAACCGCCAAGGCACGTGCGCTCTTCGACAAGTGGCTGCGCAATGGTCCGACCGCGCTGACGTCTGACGAATGGCAGCTGGTGCGCAACACCATGTCCACCACCACGCCCGCCGAAGGTGGCTACACCGTGCAAACCGACGTGGCAACCCGCTTCATCGATGCGATGTCGGCTTATGGTGGCATGCGCGATGTGGCGGAGACCATCCGCACGGCTACCGGCAACCCGATGGGCTTTCCGACCACGGACGGCACCACCGAGGAAGGCGAAATCGTCCCCGAGAACACCCAGGCGGGCACGGCCGACATTTCCTTCGGCACGCGACCGCTCAACGTGTACATGTTCGGCTCCAAGATCATCACGGTGCCGATCCAGCTGCTGCAGGACAGCACGCTGAATATCGAGTCGCTGGCGTTCAATCGCATGGCCACCCGCATCTCGCGCGCGGCCAACCGCAAGTTCACGGTGGGTACCGGCACCGGCGAGCCGACGGGCCTGATCACGGCGGCCGCGGTGGGCAAGACCGGCGCCACGGGCAGCACCACCTCGGTGGGCTTCGATGACCTGGTTGACCTGCAGGAGTCGGTCGACGAGGCGTACCAGGCCGGCGCCCGCTGGATGTTCGCGCAGAGCACCCGCAAGGTGGTGCGCAAGCTCAAGGACGCCAACGGTCGCCCGATCTGGACGCCCGGTTACGAGGGCGGCATCACCAAGGGCGCGCCCGACGAGCTGCTCGGCAAGCCTGTGACCCTCAATAGCCACGTACCCGCGATGGCGGCGAACGCGAAATCGATCTCGTACGGCCAGCACGACAAGTACATGATCCGCGACGCGCTCGAGGTGACGCTGTTCCGCTTTGCCGATTCTGCCTATGCGTCGAAAGGTCAAGTTGGCTTCCTGGCCTGGGCGCGCAGCGGCGGCAACCTGATGGACCTGTTGGCCGTCAAGGCCTACCAGAACTCGGCCACCTAAGCCGAGGCGATCGCGCTGGATGGCCCGGCTGGGCCGTCCCTACCAACCCAGCTTTAGGAGTCGCAATGAGCGATCTAACCAACGAAGACAACGGCGGTACCGTGGGCGGTGTCGAGGATAACGGCGCCGAGGCGGCGCGCATCGCCGCGGAGCAGGCTGCTGCAGCGGAGGCTGCAGCCAAGAAGGCGGACAGGGCTGCGGTGCCCGTCAAGGCACGCGTGCTGGTGGACTGCGAGCACGGTGCGCCCAATCAGGTGGTGACGCTGCCCAAGGCCGTCGCTCTCGCGGCAGAGAAGGCCGGCGTGGTCGACACCGCGAAAGAGGCGGTCGCCTACGCCGAGTCGATCGCCCAGGGCTGACCATGCGTTACGAGACCGTGACGGAGCCTGCCGACGAGCCGGTCTCGCTGGCGCAGGCCATGGAGCAGGCGAGGATCGACGGCATCGACGCTGATCCCAACCTGCAGGCTCGGCTCGCGGGTGTTCGGCGGGCGACCGAAACCTACCTGCGTCGGCCGCTGCGTGCACAGCAATATCGGGCGCTGCTCGACGATGACGAGCAGCTCGGCGAGATCCTGGTGCGCGGCTACGGGCCCGCGACGGTCACGTCGGTCTCGTATCTCGACGCCAGCGGCGCGCGGCAGACCGTGCCGCTGCTGGCGTACCGCACCGAGGAGGTCGCGCGCGGGCTGCTGGTGCGGCCCGTCAAGGCGTGGCCGGCGGGATCCGGCTTCCAGATCGAGTTCGATGTGGGCTTCGCGACCGTGCCCGAGGACATCTGCCTGGCGATCCTCATGCTGTTCGCCGAGCTGTATGCCAAGCGCGAGGTGTCGGCCACCACCTTGTCCGAGTCCGATTTCAACATGTACGACTGGCTGCTGGCGGATTACCGCTGCGGCATTGGGCTCTAGGAGGGGCGATGCTCAGTGAAGTCACCATTTTGCGGGAGCCCGGCGCAGGGGAGCTGGATCGGCGGGTGCAGATCCGCCGGCGGCTGGATCTGCCGGTCGGCGTCGTCGACGTGGAGCAGACCTTTCCGGCCACGATGCCGCGCTGGGCCAAGGTCGTGCCCGTCAGCGCGGCGACGTACATGGAAAGCGCCGCCACCGACTCGGCCGTCACGCATCGCGTGATCGTCCGCTACCTCGATGGGCTCACCGACGCGCACGAAGTCGTACACGGTGACGCGGTCTACCGGGTCAAGCGCGCGGCCCATATGAACGGCGCCAAGCGCTTCACCATGATCGAGGTGGAGGAGCTGCGCCATGGCTAAGTCCGGCTTTTATGTGCACGTCGAAGGCTTCGAGGGATTTGATCGCTCGATCGACTTCGACAAGAAGCAGATTCGGCGCGCCATGCGCCAAGCGGGCGCCCTGGTCGTGAAAGATGCCCGTGGCCGCGTGACGAAGCAGGGCGCATCCAAAGGGGGCGGCTACCCGTCCAGGCGGACGGGGCGCCTGGCCAAGTCCATCCGGGCCAAGGTCAGCCGATCCGGCTTTCTGGTGCGCATCGAGCCAAAGACCGGCAAGGACGTGCCGGCGAGCGATCCCTACTTCGCCTATCTGTATTACGGCGTCCGCAGGGGTGCGACCAGGCGAAAGGACCACAAGGCCCAGTCCAGCGGCCCGTACCGCGTCCAGCCCCGTGCCAACTACATGGCGGATGCCTTGGAAGCCCAGGCGGGGCCGGTGCGGAATCTCTTGAGTGCTGCGCTCGCGGCTGGTCTGCGGGTGAAGTGACAACGCCACAACCTCTCACCAGCCCCGCCGCGCGCGGGGCTTTTTCTTGCCATGAAACTCTCCCCGGTAATCGACCAGCTACGCCGTTACGCGCCGACGTTTGGCGGCCGCGTGGCCGGTGGCTTGGAGTTCGAAGTGGTGCGCGACAGCGCGCTGCTGTCGATGCCGGCCGCCTATGTCGTGATGACGGCCGACGATCCCGGTGACAACGCCGAGCAGACCGGCATCCGCCAGGCCATCGTCGACGAGTTCGACGTGGTGGTGGCGCTCAAGACGGGCGACGAGCGTGGTCAGTCCGTCGCCGATCCACTGCATGACATCCGCGCCGAGCTGCTGCGCGCGCTGGCCGGCTGGAAGCCGTCCGACGACTACGAACGCGTCATGTACGACGGCGGCCAGCTGCTGCTGATCGACCGTGGCCGGGTGTTGTACCGCTTCACGTTTCGGTGCGAGTGGACCCTGGGCCATGGGAGTGCGCCGGAAACCTTCGAGGAGCTGGAGTTGGCGGGCCTGCCTCCTATTGAGGGCATCACGATCAATCTCGACGCCATCGACCCGATGGCGGATCCCAACCTGAACAAGCCCGGCCCCGATGGCCGGATCGAAACCGTGCTCCGCGTGGAGCTAGACGAAGGATGACCATGAACGCTGACCGCAAGACGGTCCACGTGACCCCGGCTGAGGGGCGCGTGGTGCCGGATCCGCAATACCGCGACAACCTGCCGCCCGAGGGGCGCGCCGTGGTCCGCACTCCTTACTGGGTGCGTCGCATCAACGATGGCGACGTGACGATCGAGGGCGAGCCGGGGGCCGCCGTCGAAAGCGTGGCCGAAGTCCAGGGCCAAGCCAGTGAGGCCGAAGTGGCCCCGGCCGGCAAGACGGGTAAGGGGGGCAAGTAATGTCCGTGCCATTCAGCAACATTCCGAACGACCTCCGCGTCCCGCTGTTCTTCGCCGAGGTCGACAACTCGCAGGCCGGCGGCGGCTCCGCCACAATGAAGCGCCTGCTGATCGGGCAGGCCAGCGACGACGCGACGGGGGTGGCCGGCAAGCTGTATCTGGCGACGCGCCAGGCGGACGTCGATGCGATCACGGGCGAGGGCTCCATGCTCTCCGCCATGTACCGCAAATTCCGCCTCGGCGATCCGATGGGGCAGATCTGGATGCTCCCGGTCAAGCTGGCGTCCGGCGTGGCCGCGACGGGCAAGTTCGCGATCGCCGGCACTGCCACCGAGGCGGGCATCCTGTCGGTGTATGTCGCGGGCCGCCGGCTGCAGGTGACGGTGGCCAGTGGCATGGCAGCAGCGGCCGTCGCCACTGCGCTGGCCAACGCCATCAACGCGGCGCTCAACATGCCCGCCAAGGCAGTGGCGGCGACCGCCGACGTGACAGTCACCTGTAAGTGGAAGGGTGCCACCGGCAACGACATCCGTCTGGAGATGAACCGCGCCGGCCTGACCAATGGCGAGCGCACGCCGGCGGGCCTGACCGTCACGGTGACGGCGATGGCGTCAGGTGCCGGCAATCCGGACATGGACGCGGTGCTGGCGGGGGCGGGTGACGAAGAGTTCGAGTTCGTCTGCCAACCGTGGACCGACTCCACCACACTGAATGCCTGCGCGGACTGGATGAGCGACATCTCCGGGCGCTGGGCATGGATGGCGCAACTCTACGGCCACGTCTACACGGCGATTCGTGGCGCGGTCGGCGCGCTGGTTGCGGCCGGTTCGGTGCGCAATGATCAGCACATGACCATGGGCGGCATCGAGGCCAATGTGGCCTCGCCCGTATGGGAAGTGGCGGCGGCGTTCGTCGCGCGCCAGGCGGTGTTTATCTCGGCGGACGTGGCTCGCCCCACGCAAACCGGCCAGCTGCTTGGCATCGACGCGGCGCCGGCCGGCGAGCGGTTCCTGTTGCAGGAGCGTCAGGCGCTGCTCAACAATGGCATCGCCACCTTTGCCTCGGGCGATGGCACCCTGCGCATCGAGCGCGCCATCACGACGTACCAGAAGAACGCCTACGGGCAGGCCGACGACTCGTATCTCGACAGCGAGACGATGCACACCACGGCCTACGTGGTGCGCTACCTGCGCTCAATCGTCACCAGCAAGTTCGGGCGTCACAAGCTGGCCAACGATGGCACGCGGTTCGGGGAAGGGCAGGCCATCGTCACCCCGTCCATCATCCGCAACGAGCTGATCGCCGCGTACATGCGGCTGGAGCGTGACGGCATCGTGGAGAACGCCGATCTCTTCGCGCAGTACCTGGTGGTGGAACGTGACGCGAACAATTCGAACCGGGTCAACGTGCTGTTCCCGCCGGACTATGTGAACCAGCTGCGTGTCTTCGCGCTGCTC